>JBAPTR010000127.1:0-2386 GCA_049282265.1 Desulfatiglandaceae bacterium
AGTCAACTTCTTGATCTATTCACTTTTTCCAACTTTTTCCCGCCAGGTCTTCTCACCGTCACAACCGGGCATAGGGCACGTAAGATGACATACTGGGCAGTGGAACCGAAAACGAGCTTACCAACCCTGGACTTCTTTTCAAGTCCAAGGAAGATCTGATCCATCTGTTCGTCCTTTGCGAACAGTACCAGCGCCTCGCCGGCAGACAATGACCCAACGATCAACTGGGTCTTGTAGGGGATATCAGTCCCTTTCACGATCTCTTTCACGTCCCGGTCCAGCGTGTCTTCCTTTTCCTGAATGAAAGAATGCTTCAAGGGACTGTCCCGCGTGATGGTCATGACCACTTCCAATGCTGCACCCCATACGCGGGCATGGTTCAGGGCTAGTCTCAAGGCCTCTTCCGACCCAGGTGATCCATTGTAACAAACCATGAATTTCATGGCGGCCTCCCTTCAGATACGCCATGGTATCCCATGCCTTTCGCTTCCCGCTTTTTCAGGAGGTGATCGAGCCAGTCCGGATCCATCTCCGGGACCGAGGAGAGCAGCAATTCCGTATATTCGTGATGGGGCGGCGTAAGGATGTCACGCTTCCGGCCGTGCTCAACGATCCGGCCCTGAAGCATGACGACAATCTCATCGGATATGGCCTTGACGGTCGCCAGGTCGTGGGTGATAAAAAGATAGGACACAAGCAGTTCGTTCTGCAGGTCTTGCAGGAGTTTTAATATGCCCTTGGCAACCAGCTGATCCAGTGCTGAAGTGACTTCATCGCAGATAATCAGATCCGGTTTTGCCGCCACGGCCCGCGCGATACAGACCCGCTGCTTTTCTCCACCGGACAGCTCCGTGGAGTAACGATCAATATATTTTCCCGGCTGCAATTCGATCATTTCCAGAAGTTCCCTGATCCTTTTCTCTTTTTCCTCGCCACCCATGTCGAAGTAAAAATCCAGGGGACGTCCGATGATCTTTCTGATCTTCTGTTTGGGATTGAGGGCCGTGTCCGGCATCTGATAGATCATCTGCAACCGCCTCAGGCTTTCCTTGTCCCGGGATTTCAAGTCCGGGGACAGTTCCTTCCCCTCATAAATGATCTTTCCCTCGAAAGGAGGAAGCAGTCCCGTGATCACCCGGGCCAGGGTGCTCTTCCCGCTTCCGGATTCGCCCACCAACGCAACGGTCCTTGAACGCCTGACCTTGAGATTGATATTGTTGAGTACCCGATCTTTCCCGGTGTAACTCGCTGAGACGTTCTGGATTTCCAGCACAACATCGTCTTCACTCCCGGAGAGGTCCCGGTCATCCCGTAGGGTACGGACAGAGAGGAGCTGGCGGGTATATTCCTCTTTGGGTTGAACCAGCATTTCCCTGGTTCGCCCCTCTTCAACGAGGTCGCCGTACCTGAGGACCATGATGCGGTCGGCCAGCTGGGATACCACGGCCAGATCATGGGTGATGTAAATGGCTGCCGTGTTGAATTGTCTGGTGATCTGCTTGATAGCCGCGAGAACCTCTATCTGTGTGGTCACATCCAGGGCCGTTGTCGGTTCATCAAATACGATGATATCAGGCCGGCACGCCATGGCCATGGCCACCATGGCGCGCTGAAGCTGGCCTCCGGAGACCTGATGGGGATAACGGTAGCCTATGTGCTCAGGATCCGGGAGCAGCAGTCTTCTGTAAATGTCCACTGCATTCTTATGTGCCTCGGAAAAATACATCAGCCCATGCTGGACCGGTGTCTCTGCGTACTGTTTGATGAGACGATGGGCCGGATTGAAGGAAGCCGCAGCGCTTTGCGCCACATAGGAAATACGAACGCCCCTGATTTCCCTCAGGACCTTTTCCGATGCATCGAACAGCTCCATGCCGTCAAAGACGATAGATCCCGAGGCGATACGGCAGCCCTGCCGTGTGTAGCGCATGGCCGAGAGACCGAGGGTCGATTTCCCCGCCCCTGACTCGCCGATCAGGCCGAGCACTTCACCCCTGTCCAGATGGAGACTGATGCCGTTCACGATCCGCATCCATTTCTCATCACTGAACCCTTCAATGTGGATATCTTTGATCGTCAGTAGCCGGCTCATTTCTTTTCCACCGTGTTGGTTGCACCGGGTTAGTCCTTCAGGCCGCTGGCGATATGTAAAAACCAGTCAACCACCAGGTTGACCCCCACCGTCAAGAAGGCTATGGCCGCTGCCGGCCACAGGGGGGTCAAAATGCCGAAGGTGATGGCTCCTGCATTTTCCCGGACCATCCCTCCCCAGTCCGCCGTAGGCGGCTGGATGCCCAGACCCAGAAAGCTCAGGGACGCAATGAACAGGAAAACGAAACAGAAGCGCAAGCCGAATTCCGCCACCAGGGGAGGCAAAGCATTGGGC
>JBAPTR010000128.1:0-17830 GCA_049282265.1 Desulfatiglandaceae bacterium
CCCGGCGAAAGATCCTTTGCCCTGTCTTGAAATCCTGCAGGAACTTCGGAAAGGCATAGGAGCCCGTGTATCTCTTGACGAGTTCCAGTTTGCCTACCTCAATCCTGAAGAGCACATCGCCGCAGGAGTCCGGTGACCATTTGAATGTCTTTCGAACGGGGTACTGATAGTTATCGAGCTTCTGGGTAGTGTCCCCGCACTGGAGTTCAAGATGGGTCGCCTGGGGTCGCAGCGTGGCCCCTTTGTTGGCATCCGTGGGAAGGCCCGTGATGGTGACCTTGTAGTCTGCCTGGACAGTCCTTCGTTGGGCAATACCCTTGGTGAGGAACTTGAGGAACGGTTCTGAAAAGGGAATGTGACCGTCAAGAGCCGGTTTTGGATAGTATCCTTTCTTGAGGCTTCGGCTCAGGAAGGGCGCAGCCGGATCTTTCACGAACCTGGTGGAAAGGCCGCCCTCTCCCAAGAGAATTTTCTGTAGCCTTCTCTGGTCATGGATCCCTTGGACCTCGACCAGGACGTCCTTTTCCCACCTTGCCTGAAGGAAGCATGCCGTCTCGGAAATCACAAAATCGCGAATCAGGTTAAGCGGCCCCGCAAAAAGGGCCCAGTACATTTTTTCGCCCTCCTTGCCCGTGCCGATCAATGTCTTGATCCGGGAAATGGACTGGTTGGCGGCGAAAAAAGAGGACTTGCCGGTAACGGGATCTTCCCCGAAAAGCTTAACAGCTTCCTCATAGGCCACTTTTCTGGACTCTGAGACCGGGCCGAGTTGTTTGAGGGCCTCCTGGTAAGCGAGAAAGGCCTTTCCGCCCTTCAGTTGGGCCTCCATTGTGTTGCTCTTGCCTGACGCGCGCAAGGTCCTCTTGATGGTAGAAATCAATCGTTTTCCTTTGGGGAGGACTTTTCCTATAGCGCTTTTGTTCTTCATGCTTTTGATCTGTGCTGCCTGGGCCTTGAGTTCCTGAAAGTCGAACACGCGTTCCACCCATGGTGGAAGGTCCTTCACGGTGGTGTAATCCTGCAGTTCCGATGCCATCCTGTCCAGGAGCGCGAAGTAGGGGCCGCCGTTTTCCGATGCTTTGGCAACGATCTGTTGCCGTTCATCCTGCTGTTTGAGCCGGCCGACCCCTGCCGAAAAGCCGGCGCCGAATTGCTGCCATGATTCCAGATACCGGGTCTGATACCAGGTCTCAAAGGCAATTTTTTGCCGGGCGATCATGGGAGGCCCGGGATCGGGCAGCGCCGATTCCAGCTCCTTCACAAAATCATCTATGGCCTTTCTTCCCGCCCGGGTAAAGGCGGGCTGGACTGTCGCCGTATCTTCCACGGGATTGGTCCCACCCCAGAAATCTTCCAGGGTGACCGACGGGAGCTTCTCCTGATTGTTGGCCCATGAAACAAGCCATCTCAAATCGCTGTCTTTCAACTGGACAATATGAGCGAGCCATTCCTGGAGATCGGTCATCTCCTTGTTGATGGTGGTGGCATCACTATTCCATATCAGATAGTAGAGATAGAGCTGCGCCAGTTTTCCCTTTATTTCCGGAACAAGGTTCTGGTCGCCCTGAAACATCACCGCTTCATAGGGAGGGACAGGCATGTTTCCAAGCGCCTGTATGTCGGCTCCCTGGAGGCGGGAATGAAGTAGATTGATCTTTCGCACCAGGTAGGCAATGTTTCGGCTCAATACCTCGCCATCAGTACGTGTGGAAAATCCGGCCATCTGTTTTGTCAGGAGGGCATCAAGGGGCCTCATGAAGCCTTTTCGAAACTGCATGCAGTATTTCTCTTTGAGCCTGGATTCCACCCCCTCGCTTGCATCCAGCCCGAACCTGGGCATCCACCAGCCCTCATTTCGTTTTTCCACCTTGGCAATTGCCATTTCGAACCGGCTTAAAACTCCAAGGTCCGCGAGGATCTCTCCTTTCAGGACGGGAGGGGTCTTGAATTCTCCGGAAACTCCCCTGAGGGTGCTCAGGTTTTTTACGAACGAAAAACTCAGCAACCCGCAAACCGCTATCGCCAGGGCTACCCAGGAGGTGAGGCCGAGATTTCTGGTCAGCTTGCTCCATTCGAGGGCTTTCATGGTGGGGGCGAAGATGCCACGGTCCGAAGGAAGAATCTTGGCAAAGAAGTCATGGAGGAAGAGCCCCTTGTTTGTCCCGGGAAGCACTTCCTTTTCCTCAATGAGGCCGAGGGATTTGAGAAAATGAGAATAGGGTGTTCCCTCCTGCCGGCCGCTGCTGAAAAAGAGCCCCCGCATGAGGGGGGTTTCCTGGTAGGGATTCTCCTGGGACAACCCCTGCAAAAAGGCGGCAAGGCCCGGCCTCAGCCGTTCAAATTCCTCCGGGAAGAGCAACAGGCCAGGGTCTGCGGTTTCATTCTTGTTTTCATGGAGCAGGAGAAGCCGGAGCTGTCTCAACCGTTCACCCAGAGAATCCATGACCTTATTTTGAAAGGCGCCGACATCCGCGGAAAATGCCTCGTTGATGGAGCCCATGGGTTGTGAAAGGGCATTGTCCGGGAGGTGTTCGCAGAATTGAGTCATTCCCTGTATCAGGTCACATTTGGTGACCAGGACATAGATGGGGAACTTTGCGCCCAGGGCCAGCATAAGTTCATCAATCCTGCGTCTGATGTGGATGCCGTCCTGCTCGAGCACCTGGGAAGTTCCTTCCAGCAGCTTATCTGCGGCCACGGAGATGATGAGCCCGTTGAGCGGCTCTTTTTTCCGGTACTTGACCAGAAGATTAAGGAATTTGTTCCACTCGTCCTTATCCCGGCCCTCATCCACGGGAATGGCATATCGTCCGGCCGTGTCTATGATCACCGCTTCATCAAAGAACCACCAGTCACAGTTTTTGGTGCCCGAAATCCCGGATGCCTGGATTTCTCCTGCAAAAGGAGAAGACAGCCTGGCGCTTTTGATGGCCGTTGTCTTGCCTGATCCGCTTTCTCCGATCACCATGTACCAGGGGAGCACATAAAGAGGGTTCCCCAGTTTCCGCAGGTGGGATTGGCGCAGGGTTTCTACGGCTTCCTTCCAGCGTTCCTGGAGGGCCGCTGACTGTTGTTTTTCTTTGTCACTCAGGCTCTTGAGGCGCCGGTTGTCCTGCTCCACGATCTGATTGACGAACTGCTGCTCGTGTTTCCTGGTCAGCATCTTCTTCAGGAAGAGAAACCCTATGAAGAGCCCCACCAGGCCCAGCAGGATAAAAAAGCCTGTCCACCACGGCCAGTCAAGGCCGAGCACCACGCCAAAACTGATGAGGACGACGAGCGAACAGACCAGCAATATCAGGAAGACCTTGGCAATATTTAGAAGCAGTTGCTTCATATTACGGCACCATGCTCAGGAAGTTTTCCGCCACATTTCCCAGAATGAATTGATAGATCCAGAAGAGAAGGCCGAAAAGGACCACTGGACCGATCAGGGAAACAAGGACCGTTGAGTTGAGCCTGCTCCTTTTCCCCCGGGAGACGGGCACATTGGAACTCGCGGGATAGGCATCAGGAAACAGATTTTCTTTCTCAATGGAGGGAATGCCAATGGAACTTCCTGCCAGGAGCTTCAGGTTTGAAGTCTTGAGTTGGTCCAGGAGAAAGTCATCCCCTTCATTGCAATACCTGCCCTTGAACCCCATTGCGAGGCATAGATAGAATATTTCGCGTACATCGTGCTGCTGCAGCCCCAGGGCATTCAGCTTTTCATAGAACAGCTCGCCGGCCGCTGCCGTGGAATAGTAAATCCGTTGCAGCGGCTCCCTCTGCCACTGGGGCTTCCCTTCCCACGAAGAACCGAGGATGCTTTCATCCACCCACGCACAGACGGCAAAACGGGTCAGATCAAAATCAGGGGCTGAGATCGCCGCCCCCTTCGCACTGGTTTCCGCCTCGGACAGCAACCGCTGTATGTCCGTCCGCACCTTCTCAAACGGGGCATCTCTCTTGTCCGGGGCCTTCAGGAAGTACATGACGTAGGCAATGAGTTCTGAAAAACAATCAGTCAGTCGCATATCAGGACCTCCCTACGACCATCATTTCGGTTTTGAGGTCTTCGGGCGCATCGTCCCAATAAAGGGCAATGTTTCGTCCTTTTTCCACGGGTGACCACTGGTCTGAATGATGATCAATCTGAAAATAGAGGGAATGGGATCGCCGCGGCAACTCCTGCGGGGGGACGGTCAGGTGCTCCAGCCCCACACCCGGCAATGCGCGGGCAATGAGGATAGGCAGGGATTCCCGGGCACCCAGTTTTACGACGGTTTCTACTGACTGGAGCAGCGGAGCGGGATCCGCTTCCGTCTCCAGCACCAGGAAAAAGCGGTTTCGACCTTCAAAAATGGCGGGCTGAAGCTCCGCGGCAAAATAAGTCCCATCATAGACGAGACGGATCACGTATTCCGGCCCGGAAGTTATGGCATCTAGGAGTTGGGTGATCAGGGACTGGGCGGAGAGAAAGCACCCGCCAAGGTCCTGGTGGTCATAGGCCCGGAGCAGGGCGGTGCCGTCGGCGGCGTCCCCCAGGAAGTTCACCTGGTCGGAAAAAGAGGACAACTCACCGATGAGTTGCCGCAGGAGCCCAAAAACAGGCCAGGGGTGGATCTGGGGGGATTCCAGGTAATGGTAGAGGAGAGGAACATAGCGATTGAGTGATCGGAGGGCGAGGACATAGATCATATCCCGGGTGCCGAACTCAGCGGTGTGAACGCCTTTCTGGGTCTTGTATTCTTCAAGTTGGCGGGCGCGGCTCGCCAGTTGGTCCCGTATCTCCTTCATCAACTGGAGGATATTTTCCGAGCTGTTCATGTTCAAACACGGGGGAATGTACCGCTCGGAGAGTTTCAGTTCCTCTCCCTGTCTCTCGATTTGGGCGATGGGGATCAGCAGGTAATCCCCCAGTTGATCCTTTTCCGTTTCCCAGAATACCCGCAAGACAAAGCGCAGACTCTTGACCTGGGCCTTTGGGCCTGGCTGATAAAGATCTCCCACCTCATCAGGGTCCGTCTTGGTTACAAACCGCGTGGCGATCTGGCCGATGCCCTGCAAATCGGGAAGCACCGTCACGTTTTCGCCTGATGCGTCCCACTTCTTGAGCCCCACGTAGGCCTTCAGGGGTTTGTCTCCCTCAATCCAGTCTTCTTCGAAAGACCTTGGTTCAATAATTCCGTTGCCCGGAATGGACACATGTGTCCCGTCTTGGAACAGAAATTCACCCTTGACGAGTTCAAACGACCGATTGCCCAACGCGGCACCGGAAACGCTTACGTGTGCCACCCCCCAGAGATATGGCTCAATGAATTCTTGATACGGGATCAGGAGAGATTGAACATATTGATCCTGAAGTTGAAAGTGGTGCGGCTGCAGGAAAAGACCCTGGTGCCAGAACAGTGGTTTACGGGTTTCCAATGGTATACCCTCTCACTGGAGCCGGCTTCAAAACTTCCCCTTTTGCCCGATCCCTGCGGCGCACGAAAATATTAGTCCTCGAAATATCCAAACATATTCCTGTGGACAAAATTTTCACCTTTCTTGACCTCGAACAAAATTGAACATTTTGAAACGGGCTCATTATTATGGTAAGCGTTTAAAAAAAGGAAATTCTACTTTTTCCCGGGGGTTGCCTTTGAAATCACTTCCTTGATCTGCTGTCCTCCCAGGAGGATGTCAAGCACGAGGGGCCCCGGTTTCTGTACCTTGGTGCGGGAAATAAACCCTTTCTCCTCTACCAGCACCGGGATCTTGAAAAGCCGTATCATGTTCTCCTTTTTCATCAGGGAATAGCCGGCCACGAGGCCCACATATTTTGTTCCTTCGGCTCTGTCCAACTGGACTGAGGTAGCCTGACCGGGCCGCATGATCAGCCGCTTGATATTGGTTACACTGGGGTCAAATGGACCGCATTCCAGAAGCTTGTAGAGACCGTCTTCATCTCCCGTGAGCTGGTTGAAGGCGTTGGGGTCCTTGAGTTGATACAGGCAAAGGAGCAGGGTGTGGGGACTTCCTTCATAGGAATTGAGGTCCGGGGACGCCTGTAACTGGAGTTGGATTTCGCCTTTCCCATACGTGAACTCAGGAGGAGGCAGGGGTTTGCTCGCACAGGAACAGATGAAGAACAATCCTGCCGTGATCAGGATACCAATGCTCAGTTTTTTCATTTCTTTCCTCCTTTTTCTTGATACAATCGCTGGCAGATCCTCTCGAATTCCCTCAGGAGGGCCTCGATGAGCAGACCTGTTTCGAGCCAGTTCTTGAGGGTCCGGTGTTTGTCCTGGTAGATGTCATATAACTCGGCCTTTCGAAGCGGCCCGAATTTCAGACCTCCTTCCGCCGACTCTTCAATTTTCTTGGGATCCAGTTCACCAAGAATTTCCCGCATCTTTGTCATGGCCGCGTCCTGGAAGGCCTGGTGGGAAATGGCAAAGGCCTCCTTGATCTGGGCTACATAGCTTTCCAGAGATTTCGATTCATCCCCTTGCTCCAGTTGGGAACCAATGACAAACCGGATGGTTTCAGTGCCGGAAACCCTTCCCAGGAGATTTGCGTTGATGCCCGCTATCAATTCGTTAAGCGAATCGAATACGGTGTTCAGGGAGGTGGCCAGCCTTTCGATGACTTCTTCGGAAGCGATATCCATTTCCCCGATTCGCTCGCCAAGGAGCATGGAAAACAGTTTCGAGACGAGGGTCGTATCAAGGTCGACCCCCAGCTTAGCAGGACGGCTTTTCTCCTTGATATGCGAAATGAGCCGGTCCAACACGGCAATTTTTTCATCACCCGGCAGAGCCTCCAGTTCCTTTTCGAGGTATTTCTCAGCAAGCGATTCCGCGCTCGACCCACCCGCTTCACAGATTTTCGTGACGTCATCGATCATGATTTCGAGGGAATCCTGCCTATTCATTATGCTTCTTGCCCTTCAGGTCGTCCAGAGACATGATAATGGTCTCAGGGATGGCCTCTGCTTTCTTCTCCGGTTCCACGGGTTTGGATTCCTCACTCATTTTTATGTCAGGGGCCTGGATCACGGTCTCTTCGAGTGGGTCCCAGGAACCGGGAGGGCCGGGTGGAACGGTTGAAGGGGCCTGGGCTATTGCATCAGGAGAAAACATCATGGTCTTTTCCAGTTGAATCTCCTGGGCGGGAGGCTTTGGCGGGGCAGTGGGCGGCGCCTCCTCTTTTCGTGAGCCTCCCCCGGTTGAAGACATGGCTTCTATTTGTCCAGGGGAAAAAATCATGGTCTTTTCAAGCATGGGCTCAGGAGCAGGTTTCACTTCGGCTTCCATTACCTCTTGCGGAACCTCTTTCGGCGCCTCGTCCGCCTCTTCACTCCTCTCCAGGTCGGCCTCCCATTTCTTCCTGATGTTCACGAGGAGTTTCGCGACCGCAATATCGGTTTCTTTGGAAACCGGGGTCCTTTCATCCGCAGGGGGTTCTTCAGGAACGGATTCTTCAGGCTCCGGCAACACCGCAACTTCCCTTTCGGTTGACGCGCCGGAAACAAGACCCAGAAAATCCATGGCGTGGGTCGGATAGGCTCCAAAGGCGAGGAGATAGAAAGGAAAAAAGGAAAAAGGAAAAATCCTCTGCAAGGCCTTGCCTTCAGCACCATAGCAGGATCCCTTTTCAGGACATGTGGCACAGGGAAAAGACCCTGAAACGTCGTCGTTTATCTCTCCAAATGCCCCAATGAGATTGCCTGCATCCAAAAGGGAAGGGTGATCGCTCTCTCTCTTCCGTTGCGTGTAGAAACCAGATTTGCAGGAAGGACAAAAAAGATAGCGGTCGAGACTGGAAGAATAGGTGGAAAGGCCCCCGGCCTTCAAGAGTTCATCAGCCCTGCAAAGATCAAGGGAGCCTCCGCAGGTCGGGCACGGCGGATGAAAAAAACAATCCCTGAATGCACAATAGAAGAGGGATCTGAAGGGGAGGAACGTCTTATCGCCTTTGAGATTGGCGGAAAGGGCAATGGATTTCCAGCCGGAGTCCTTGTGAAGGTGGAAGGCCTCCTGCCAGAGACCGTCCACCGCCCTGTTCGTCAAGGTATGAAGGGCAGAAACGGATCGGGGATAGCTGTCCCGCTGGGTGAGGAGAAAAATATCTTTGAATGCATCGCCCGATTCCGTGACCATTTTGCCCATGAAAACCTGTGTCAAGGGATCGGAATCGTACAGGATAACAAAGGGATTGGAGAGGTGTTCGGAATCGCCCTTCGGCTGGTCGGGAAAGGCGAGTTTAAGGACAAAGGGATGGTGAGCCTTGTCAAGATAGGGAATCAAGGATTGGACTGCAAAACCTTTGTCCACGTTACCATCCTTCCTCAAGGATTTCAGGTTAGAGACATGGTGACAATTGTTTCCGCCTTATTGGTTTTGTCAAATACCATTTTTCCATTATCAAGTCAACGAGCAATTGGAGATCAGGGAAGCGGAACAGTTGATGCGGATCAGAGATGAGAGGCAGGACGAAGAGGGTCCTGATTCACGCAAAGGCCAATAGCCGGTGCCGGGGCATCCGTTCAGGATACTTTACTTTGTGTGTTTCGCTGTGCTAAGGAATCATCAGTTTCTACGAAAGCGGCAAATTCTACAGAAAGGAATCTAGGTTATGGACTATGAGGTGATTATTGTCGGAGCCGGGCCGGCCGGTATCTTTACGGCCTTGAGTCTTTCAAATTTGGGAATAGGACCTGTTCTGCTGCTGGAACAGGGGAAGGATCTTGCGCACCGGGAACACGACAATCCCGAAGACAGGCTTTGCGGATGGGGTGGTGCGGGCGCCTATAGTGACGGGAAGTTGACCCTTTCCACTGAGGTGGGTGGCGTCTTAAGGGAATTCATGGGGAAAAAGGAGCTCCAGCAGCTCCTTGAGCTCACCGACAGTATCTACGCTGAGCACGGTGCCCCGGACCGCATTTTCGGTGATTATTCGCCCCAACTGGAGGAACTCGCTGATCAGGCGCTCCTGGCCGATCTTGAATTCATACCCAGCCGGATCCGCCACATGGGCACGGAAAACTGCCTGGTTGTCCTCGACCGTTTCAGACAGTCGCTGGCTGAACGCGTGGAGACGCGCACCGAGACCGGGGCCCGGGAACTTCTGGTTAAAGACGGCCGTGTCCGGGGTGTCACGCTGTCTGACGGGCGGACCGTCACCGGCAGGTTCGTCGTGGTGGCTCCCGGCAGGTCGGGTGCGGCCTGGATGAAGGGCCAGGCCGAGTCCATAGGGCTCAAGACCAGGGCCACTTCGGTGGATATCGGCGTACGGGTTGAACTGCCGGCCCCCGTTCTGAAGGCCGTCACGGACGTGACCTATGAATCCAAACTCATCTACTATTCGAAGACCTTCGATGAGAAGGTTCGCACCTTCTGCATGAACCCCTGTGGCGAGGTGGTGACCGAGGAAAACAGCGGGATCGTCACTGTGAACGGGCACAGCTACGCCGAGAAAAAGACCGACAATACCAACTTTGCCATCCTGGTGAGCAGCGCCTTTACAGAGCCCTTTGACGATCCCATCGCCTACGGCCGCTACATTGCGCGGCTCGCGAATCTGCTCGGCGGAGGGGTTATTGTTCAACGGCTGGGGGACCTGCTGGCGGGCCGTCGCAGCACGAAGAAGCGGATGGGCCGCTGCCTCACCCGGCCGACCCTCCCCGAGGCGACACCCGGCGATCTCAGTTTTGTTTTTCCCTACCGGCACCTCCTGAGCATCATTGAGATGCTTCGCGCTCTTGAAAAGGTTGCTCCGGGGGTCTATTCAAGGCATACGCTTCTTTATGGGGTGGAGGTCAAGTTCTACTCCAACCGCATTCACGTGTCGCCGGAGATGGAGAGCGATGTCAAGGACCTGTTTGTCATCGGCGACGGAGCCGGCATCACAAGGGGCCTGCTGCAGGCCTCTGCCAGCGGTATCCTTGCCGCGCGCGCCATTGGGAAACGGCTTGGGAATCAACAGGGCTAAACTGTGACCTTAATCCCGTCCTGTGCCACTATAATCCTGTAATCGAGATTTCTGTCGCGCAGGATACGGTTGACGGTGGCCTCCCATTGCTCCTGGTTCATGGGGATGGAGTAAGGCGTGTCCGAGCCCGGCGGTTTCAGGGGATCCAGGGGACGATACTTCTTTAACATCGCGTTAGCCGGGTCTCCCGGAACCATATCTGCATCGCCCATGTGGACCAGGAAGGTTCCTTTGCGCGGTTCAAGACGGGAGATGAACGGGATGGCCCGTTGGAAACTCATGTGGCGGGGGCGGTTGTGCTCCGGCTCATTGAGCCAGAAGGACTGGATGACCAGGTAGTCAGGGCGCAGGAGTTCCAATGGCAGATCTGGCAGTTCCATGAAATCAGACGTATAGAGTACGTTGGTTTTTTCCCCTTCAGGTTCCCGGCAGGTGATCAGGTATCCCAGAGACCCGGCGGCAAAGGCGCCGTGATCCGTCTTAAAGGGGAAGATGCGCCATTCCCTGTGGGTGAACCAGCGCCCCGGTTCAACGAATACGGTTTTTATCACGCCCATGTCCTCAAGGTAGTCGAACCTCCGGCCGATGACTTTCCAGCTCGTACCGCTCAGGTAGACGGGTATCGGTTCAAAGGTCCCTTTGGGGGCCAACCGTTTATACACGAAAAGTTCATCCAGCCCGATATAGTGATCCCCATGCTCATGGGTGATGAGCACGGCTCCGGGGGCCTTGGGCGGCTGCTGTGAGAGCTGGGACCTGATATCGGGTCCACAGTCGATCAGAAGGGTAGATGCACTCTTCATAAGGAGGGCCGTTCGGGTTCTTTTTTCTCCCTTCCGCCGCATCTCCTCGCATATTTTGCACGTGCAGTGGAGTTCCGGAAGCCCCCACGCCGCGCCTGTTCCCAAGAATATCAACTCCATTTCAACTCCCAATCTTGACAGGATCAACAGGATAGCTCTTTCTTTTTTCTGCGTGCCATAAAGCTCTCCATTGAAGTTGCATCGAATGGCATATTACGCCATTATGCAGAAGATATATAGTGCTAATGCAGATTCTTTTCAGCTTAATGTACTAGCAGTGCCCAAAATGTATTTGTGGATGGGCGCCCATTGCACATTCTGCTAAAGTAATGGTTGCGAGGCGGTGATTACCTTTGATGACAAAGCCTCAAAATTCAAACTATTCGAACTCACCAAAAAAATCCTATTGTTTCGATATATTATATGCAGCAGCTCAACAAGTAAAATTCAGCCGAAGTAAAAAACCGCGCGGCTGATTTGCGGCGGTATTCAGACATGAGATTCATGGCTAAGATCCAATTCGCTAATGCAGCATTGCTTATGTTCAGCGCGCTTGTATCCGCTCAGTCACGCAGCGATGGGTTCGCCGCACACTTGGCAGATGCTGCGGTGGAGCGGCTGTCTCATGATGTGACGTATGACGGGAGCTACAGAAAGATTGACTACCCCAACGGTGACGTTCCTGATCACATTGGGGTTTGTTCAGACTTGGTGGTGCGGGCGTACCGAGTTGTGGGGATTGACCTGCAGCAAGCGGTGCACGAGGACATGGAGGCCAATTTTTCGACCTATCCTAAAATCTGGGGGCACAGGGCTCCCGACGCGAACATAGATCATCGCCGAGTGGGTAACCTCCAAGTCTTTTTTGAGCGAAATGGCATCCTGCTCGCCGAATCGCGTAACCCGGAAGACTATATGCCCGGTGATCTGGTTACCTGGATCCTCCCAGGGAACCTCCCGCATATCGGCATCGTGGTTGATCACCGCTCATTCGATGGACGCCGCCGTCTGGTGGCTCACAACATCGGGGCAGGCCCGGAGATGGAGGACGTCTTGTTCAAGTATCCAATCACCGGTCATTACCGGTACAATGGCTCGAGGTAAGGTGTAGCCGCATACTGTGAAAATTGAAATCAAAGAAGGAAAGGAAGATCCCTTCTACAATCAAGAAAAGAGCAGGGGCTGCCCCGCATTATGGGTGAAATCTAAACGGGGGCAGGATAGCCCATTGACCTGAGTTGCGCGATATTTCTCATGTGATCATCAAGATCAGTAAACGTTGGCCATCTTTGTGAATCAGCCGTATTTTGCTCAAAAATCCGCTGAATTTCTTCGGTCGTAATTTGCTGCAGCCTGGCATCCAGGCTGGGCAGCCCCCGCGCATGGTGATAATCAAGTTTTTCATACTTCCTTCTGAGCCCCGATTTTTGAACATCACTCAGTTGTGCCATCATTCCCCCCTTTCATGTGGCCAATGTCCTGATTCCAACTTTGATGACTTTGTAAGAAGTCATCATCGTGCCCATGGACGGGCACTCAAATCAATGGGGTGCGACGCAACCCGTTGATTTTTAAAAAAAACGAAAATCACACTTTTCGGTTTGCGTTAGTAAAAAGTCCACGGACGGACTTTTTACGGTTCCATCAACTTTTGAGCAAACCACCACTCGAAACACGCTTGGCAATCCTAACATCGCAAACGTAACGATGACGAGGCAGGCACCAACCCTACCTCATTTTCGCTGTAATGGGGTAAACTGCAGGATGAATGAAACGATAATAACCTAATTTGTCATTTTATGACTCTAGTAGAAACGTGAATGCCTGTCAAGATAAAAGAAATAAAGTCCTAATAACAAAAAGAGGTCAAAAAATGTCCCTCCACAGAGAATGAAGGTGAGGGGGGCAGCCATTCATCCCTTATGATTCTACCCTGATTTTGAGAAAGAGATCACCCCGCCGAACTTCGCCGATGCGTTTTCCCATCCCCTCAAGACGGAGGCCTGTACCGTCCCGTATCCCCGGAGGGACCATCACCGCAAAGATTCTTTTCTGAAAACCCCATGGGATATTGACCAGTTTCCGCGAACCCGTCTGTGCCTCCCGAGCCGTGACGGTCAAGGTGCCGTAAAGGTGCGGGTCATCAACATGAGAGGAGGTATGGATGACCTGCAAGCGATGCGTCCTTTTCTTTTCCGTGGTCCGCTGTAGGGTTTTGGTAAGGCCGAGCCGGGGAAGTCGGAGAAAAAGCTTCAGCAAAAGCATCCCCGCCAGGAAGCCGCCGATATGTGCCCACCAGGCTATCCCGCCTCCTTGTGAACCGCCGGCGGAGGCACTGAGAAACTGCAGAAGGAACCAGATCCCCAGAAAGACATAGGCCGGGATTTCAAGGAAAAGGGGAAAGAAGAACACCGGGATAAGGGTAAGGACCTTTGCCTTCGGGTAGAGGATAAAGTAGGCACCCATGACCCCTGCAATGGCGCCACTGGCGCCAATGGTGGGGACATGTGAATGCCAGTTGAGCGCCAGGTGGGAGAGGCCTGAAATGAGACCGCAGAGAAGGTAGAAGAGAAAGTATCGCAAGGGACCGAGGCGGTCTTCCACGTTGTCTCCGAAGATGTAAAGGAACCACATGTTTCCCAGCAGGTGCCAGAAGCCTCCGTGAATGAACATGAATGAAAAGAAGGGGAGCACCTGTTGCCCGAGTGAAAAATAGGCGCTGATCTCCGGCACGGAGTACCGCACGGGAACGAGACCATACATGAGAAAGAACCTCTGCAGATTGGGGCCGTGGGCAAGTTGAATCAGATAGACGAGGACATTAGTCCCTATAATCAGGCTGTTTGCCAGGGGGTAATTGCGGGATTGTATAGTGTCTCTTATGGGTATCAAGGCTTGCTCCAGTCTCTCTTTATAGCCCACGCATCCCCCCTAAAGCAAGATCGTTTGAAAATAGTCAAAAAAATGACGTTATGCTCACTGATCGATGATGACCAGGGGAGGTAGGACAGGACTCCAAAATGTGAAACCAATGGAAAACAACAACTTAGGGAATATGCGCCGAAGAAAGACCACCAACGGTAATGCTGGCACGGCTTGTGCTTAAATAAAGAGAAACGTAGATAGGCAGGCTAAGGGTTAACCCTTAACTCCTGTGTTGATCGGTACCTGGAGGACGAAATGAGATTCTGGAAGAAGGCCATGCCCCTTGTTTTGGCCGGGGCCCTATTGGTTTCGGTCTGGAGTCCGTCTGTGAAGGCGGATGCGGCCGATGGAACCCCACAGTATCGCTTGCCGAGAGGCGTCTATATCGGTCTCACAAAGGATTTCTATGAGGCCCTTCAGGGCAGAAACCCCCGCGGTGAGACGATCTACAGCAATGACATGTCCGATGAATATCTGAGACAAATTGCGGTCTCAGCGAAATTTACGGTGGAGACCAATTTGCAGATCATCAAACAACAGACGGAAATCATTCAACTGCTCCACTCCCTTTTGCAAAGGGGAAAATAGAGAAACGGTGACGATCCTGAAGATCAAAATGAGGTGCATCATCCTTGGCACCCTTATCCTGTTTCTGTCACTTGCCCCGGTTGTCCACGCCCTTGGAGGCAACAGGGTCGGGGACCTGTATTTCTATGAGAGGGAAAAGGAGAACGGAATCGTTTTCCTGATGGAAGCGCCCCCGGCTTATACGCTGCGTGCCAATGCTCAAGGAGAGGTCCTGGTGCTGTTGAAAAATGCGGAGACGACCAGCCATGTCCTCGATCGCACAAATAAAAATGCATGGCCGCTGCACATTACCCGGGAGGGTGAGAAGGATCTGAAGTGCGTTATGAAGCCATCCGGGGAGGTGCGGGAAGTGCGGACCACCTGGCTCGCGCACAAGAAGCTCTTTTTCCTTCAGTTTTTTATAAATAAACAGTCATTTGTTAAGGATCACTCCGCTGTTGCCATCCACCCACGCTTGAGGGACCTCCGCTTCGGGGTCAAGAAGCATTACACCCGGACCGTTCTGACGCTTGATGCGAAACCACGATGGGGCTTTTCTTTCTCGCCTGAAAACGGGTTCAATCTGGAACTGGCGGGCGGCAAGGCAAAAATGAAAAGGAGGCGTTTCGGCCCCATTTCCCGCCTTCGCGCAGTGAAAATCAACGCACTGTCGAACGGTTTATGGGTAGCATTCACACCCGAAGGCTTCAAATCCAATGCAAGGCTGTTCTGGTTGGACAAGGGTAACCGACTGGTTATGGACCTCTTCGATGAACCGGACATGACAGCAGTCAATGCATTCACCCTGCCGCAGGGTTTTGGAAAGGAAGGGACAAAACCGCTCTTGGCGGCAAAGAAGATTCCAACAGGGAAACCTGAAGACAGGAGCGCCGTCTCAGGTGAAAAAGAGTCCGGTTTGAAGGGAAAAGAGCAGGAGACGTTTCCCATCAGTTCAATAAAGATTCCCCATCCGGAGAAAGCGGTAACAGAAAACCCTCAACTGAAGTCCGCCATCGGAGAAGGCCCGTTTGTCAGAAGGCCTATTGATCTTCCCGGGAAACCCGCTGTGGCGGTGGAACCTGCAAGGGTTAAGAAGCCTCAAGAAGTGAGGACTGTTGAGAATAAGCCTCATATCGTCAATGATCAGATCGGGCGTCAATTGCTGGCGCTTCCTCTGAAAGCGGAAGGGGGCCAGAAACTTGACCCGGAAGAAGCTCTTGCCTATGGAAAAATCTGGAAGGCCAAAGAACGTAAGCGTTTCGGAGATGCTTCGACCCTGATTGATCAGTTTCTTGCCCGTTTTCCCCTTTCCGTCATGTCAAAAAAATTGATGTATTTGAAAGGTGATTTGCTTTTTTCCAGGTTAAAAGGAGGAGAAAAGGATCTCTTGAGCGAAGTGATAGAGGCCTACCGCAAGGCCATCAGCCGGTCTAAGGAATCCGATATGGTGATCAATGGCTACATGAGAATGGCTGAGGCCGATAGCCTGACGGGAAATGATATTGCGGCCATCAGCTTCCTGAACCTTGCCATCAAATCCTGCAAAGGATGTCCAAGCGGTGCCAAGCCGTATCTGGAAAGGGGAAGGCTGCTCATGAAGACCGGGTCCCCGGAAAAGGCGGTCCTGGATTTCAAAGAGGTCCTGGCGCATTATCCGAACTCCCGGTGGGTGATCTCCGCCCTCTTTGGCATAGCCCAATACCTCCACAAAGAAGGGCTCTATCAAAACGCTGAAGCGAGGCTGGAGCAGATCGCCGGGCTTGATCACGATTTCTGGCTGAAAAATCCGGATTTCCTGTCTCTGCGGGCCCAGAATTTCCTCTATTTGAAGGATTATGAGCGTGCAAGGGATCTTTTCTTCAAGGCCCTGAACCTGGGTTCCCGGTCAGAGGGAAAAGATCTGCTCCTGACACATATCGGGGATACCTATCTTTACCAGTTCCGGCCCAAAGAGGCGGAAAAAATGTACAGGCAAGCCGTGAAGGACTTCCCGGGTTCGGAAGGAGCGGGCATTGCGGAGCTTCGTCTGGCGGAAATGTATTTTGATGTGAAGGCCTTAAAAAAGGTCCGCAATCAAAATCAGGGGGGGCTGACCGAAGAGGTCACCGATCTGAAGATTGCGAACGCCTACTACAATGGCGGGCGATACAAAATGGCCATGGACAGTCTGAAAGAACTCGCTTCAAAGCCTCCCCAGGATACCGTAACAGCTGCGGCCAGGGAGATGTTCCGCCAGGCCGCCGAGAAGAGGATGGAGCAGTTATTCAAGGATCATCAGTTCTCCGAGGTTGTAGCAGTGTTTAAGGCGGATCAATTATTGCTGAAGGACCGGATCGATCCCGACATACAACTCTTGGTGCCCACCTCACTCCAAGAACTCAAAAAATACGGGGATTCGGTCGTGGCATACGAGGCCTTGAATCCGCTTGATGTGAGTCTGAAAATGAAAGGGAGATATTATCTTGGCCTGGCAAGATGTTATGTCAAAACAGGGGACTCTGCAGCTGCCGTCAAGTTGATGGAGGACGGGAGAAAGGAAAAATTATCGGAAAAGGACAGGCAGCGGGTAACCCATTTCCTTGCCGATCTGTACAAAGCTGAAAAAGAATATGGAAAGGCGTATGCGTTGTTTGCCGAACTGATGCGGTCCAAAATCGATTTGTCTTCAAAAGAGATGGCGCAAGTCTATCTTGCCCTCGGCGAGATCCTGAATAAGCTGGGAAAATATCATAATGCCAAGGAATATCTCTATCGATCGATTGCCCTTTCAGAAAGGGAGCGGGACTCCCAGGACCTCTATTTTCTGGGCCTGGGATCACTGGGAAACAGTTTTCTGGGAGAAGGGAAA
Source organism: Desulfatiglandaceae bacterium (assembly GCA_049282265.1). Classification (GTDB taxonomy): domain Bacteria; phylum Desulfobacterota; class DSM-4660; order Desulfatiglandales; family Desulfatiglandaceae; genus CAYUCJ01. Next base: position 17,104 of record JBAPTR010000128.1, read on the forward strand.
TATGGTGAGGCTTTAAGTCATTATCAGAAAGCCTTTGATATGGGATCCGGAGTAACGCTCCCTGAATATTGGGATTTCAAACTGGGACAGGCCGAGGCCTTGATGGCAACAGGGGAGAGTGATGCTTCCGGCAGCCTGCTGAGTGCGGTTTACGAAGCACATGGCCCGGGGCCTCGCTACTGGGCATTGAAGTACAGACTTGCCAAGGGATATCTGCGAGCAGGGAAAGTGGAAAAAGCGGAGGTCCAGTTGAGGGAAATTTCAGAGGAAGGCACGCCGGTACTGCAATCGGATGCGCAATTGCTGTTGGGATCCCTGGCCCTACAAAAAAATCTGAAAAAACTATCCATCTGGCCTGAGATAGAGGCTCAAAGGGTTCAGCATGCCAGGCAATAAAGTATTATGGACGGCAACGGATGTTCCCCTGCCTCAACCCGTCTGGAATCGACTGAAAAACCGCGGTTTTCATGTGGTCCTGGCAGAGGGGAACGGGAATATACTGGAACGTATCGCCGAGTTGTCACCGCGTCTCTGGGTAGGTCTTCTGCGGGAAAATACGGCGCGCGATTTTGCCTTGCTCAAGACCATCAGGGAGAAGTATCCGGAACTCGCGGTGCTTTTCTTCAGCAGGGACCCCAAAGTTGAACAGGCCGTAGAGGCCATCAAGATGGGTGCTTCCGACTTCCTGCCGGCAAGTGTATCAGAAGAGCATCTCTGGGCGGTCCTT
>JBAPTR010000129.1:0-1510 GCA_049282265.1 Desulfatiglandaceae bacterium
GGGCCGCCAGGAATCCGGGCCATTGACCTCAACCAGATCGTGATAAATAGGGAAGGGATTCTTGGGGTCATCTGACACGACACCGATATAAGATGAGCAGCTTAGCTGGTTGTCTATGCAACGGAAAAAGAGTTTTCCCCTGGTAGTATTAATGGTCAAGCCCTTTAGGGCATCTTTGACTTTTTCACTATCAATGCTGCCGGCTTTTTCAATGCCCTGCTTTAAGGCATAGACTGCGTCATATTCCATAACACCCCAGTCACTGGGATACCGGTTATACTTGGCCCTAAAATTTTTCACAAAATCGGCCATCATCGGGACATCCATGTGAGCAAAGAAGGGCGCCCGGCACAGCCCTACCAGACCCCGGGGGAGCGTTTTGGCCTGGATTATCAGTTCGGAGACACTGATGAGTGACCCAGGAAAGGGAATCTTCTTGAAGAATCCGTATGCTTTTGCCTGCTGATTCCAGGCGACATTATCCTTTGAGGCCAAAGAGCCAATCGCAAAATCCGGTTTTTGAGCCATAATAGCCGTGATATAAGAAGTAAACTGTGTCTCTCCAAGTCGTGGCCAGAATTCCTTTTTTAATTTCAACTGAGGCGCAAATTGCTTTAAGAGACTGACAGTATTTTCCTGTGTGGACCGGCCCCATTCATAATCCGAGGCAATGGTAACATAGCTCTTCCACCCTTTCTTCTTGGCCAATTTTGCAACACCCAGAACCACGGCCTTAGCCTGCATATAGCTGTTTGGTACCACCTGGTAAGTATAAGGGCTAAAGTTGACCTTGGTAATGTTCTCAGAGTTGCTGATGGCGGCGATATGGAGAACTTTGTATTCCCTGGCGATAGGTTTAATAGCAACTGCACATGCGCTGGAATAGGTTCCCAGAATAGCTCGTACTTTTTCGCGCAAGATCAGGTCCTTTGCCTCTCGAACGGCTACGTCCGGCTTGGTATGGCTGTCCCTTACAAAAACTTTAATGGGATGCTTTCCAAGGAAGCCGCCTTTTGAATTAATTTCATCGACAGCCAATTTGATGGCGTCAATGCCATCTTTGCAATAAAGTGCGCCCGTACCGGTTATGGCCAGATCAACTCCCAGATGGTAGGATTCCGCTGCTATCCCGGAGGTGGGATTGACTAATGCTGTAACCAACAAAAATGAACAAGCTACCAACACGATTTTTCCTATCAGTTTCATGACATCCTCCCTCTTTAGTGATCAACTTCAAAATGATTCGTCCATGAAAAAACAACGCTTTTTGCCTATCACCCCCTCTCGCTTGTTATACCTCGAAAAATATATCAAAACCGGTTTGATTTGACAATGACGCAAGCTGTTCTCCCAACCCAAATATGATGGAACCGTAAAAAGTCAGTCCCTTTTCAATTCTTCATTTCCGCATACGTCAGCACCATCCCGCCGTCAAAGAGGAGATCCCCGCCGATGAGATACCTGGCAAAACGGGAAAAGCCCAGGACAAAGAGATTCCCCACCTCTATGG
>JBAPTR010000130.1:0-1507 GCA_049282265.1 Desulfatiglandaceae bacterium
CGGGGCGAAGGAGAGGGCTCTTGATCCAATGACTTTCAGTGCGTCTCGAATGAGATAGAGCGCCTTGACGGTGGACCTGTTTTTCGCACGCGCTTTTGTTGCCTTTTTCTTGTAACTTCCTCTATTGAATCCAGTAAATTATCTAATGAAATTGGTTTACTGAGGAAGTCTGATGCCCCCAATTGAAAAGCTTTTGCTACTGTCTCTTTATTTCCATGGCCACTTAAAAGAATCACGCTTACTTCAGGGTATATTTTCTTTATCTTTTCTAATGTCTCGATTCCATCCATCCCGGGCATCCACACGTCCAGAAGGACAGTATCAATCTTTTCCCTCATGAGAATGCTCAATCCTTTTGGACCTGACACTGCCGCGAACATTCTATAGCCTTCATCGGTAAGGATACCCTCCAGGGTCCCCAAGATAGAGGGTTCGTCATCGATCGCCAAGATGGATATCTTCTTATCGCCGATCATATCCTGTCACCTATTAACAGCTTCTTGCCATACGCTTTGGTTAAAATGGCTTCTACAGTTCATCCGGCAGCCTCAAAATCCATATCAACATTTGCCTTAGGGTATCCCCATGGTAGAACGTCCTGGCTTCACCATTCAAAGGACTCGCACTCTCTCGGAGCGGAATTCCGGGGACAGTATATCAATTATCACTCTTTTTCGGTTTTCTCCCGGGTTTTCGGGGCCTTAATTCCCTGCCAAGCAAGTGTTTCAAGTTTGACACAAAAGACATATCGCCTAAGGGGCGACCTGTTTGTTTATGTTTGCGGATGTCCTTAAGTTCCTCAGACGATATTGTTTCCGCCAAAAAATTCCCCCAGTCGCCTTTGATAATCGAAAGCAGGGGGTCGAAGAAACGGCTCCTGCCAAAAATGTCCACGCCAGCCTTCCCTGAAATTGATACGACGGATATATCGGCGATATGCCTCCCCGATGGCCAGCCTGAGATTCTCCTTCTTTCCAGGTACGGCAATCAAATGAATATGATTCGGCATCAAACAATAGGCCCATATTTCCACACCATATTTCCGGCGCCATTGAATACCCCTCAGCTGTGATGGATATGCTGGAAAGAATCAAGATTGAAATCGGTATCCGTGAGCCGCTCCTCCTTCCATCAGTGACTAGAGAGACCCGCACAATTTTCGTGAATCCCTTTAGTGGTAGGCCCCTTGTCCCCGTTTTTACTGTCCATGCAATGGATTTGAATGAGGCATACGCGGAAAAAGTCCGTGCAGCACTGACCCGGAAGGAGCCTGCAATCAGGGATTTATTCGACCTTTTCCATGCTGTCCGTAAAATGAAGCGAGATCTTGATACTCCTGATTTCCTCATCATGGTGAAGAAAAAGCTCGATGTACCGGGCAACTCTCCTGTTGACATCTCTTTGGAATACAAGGCGGGGCTTGATCGGCAGCTGGAAGGTCAATTGAGGCCGGTGCTTCGGCCTGGGCATTTCAATAGTTTCAATATGGATGAAGCCTTTGACCCGA
>JBAPTR010000131.1:0-1826 GCA_049282265.1 Desulfatiglandaceae bacterium
CATTAATCCTTGATGTCGGGAATCTATCCCATATGGCGGGTTTGACTTCCGTGGAAAGCAGCACGAGAGCGGCAGAGGTGGCCGTGGCACATGAGGAGGCGCAAAAATCAGCTAAAGACAGGCATTCCATACTACTCTTTAGAAGTTCCGAAGACGAGCAGTTTGCCATTCCGATAAATCACGTCGAACGCATCGAAAAAATAAAAGAAAGCGACGTCGAGGAGGTCGGCGGGACAAAGGTTATGAAATATCGCGGTGGAAGCCTGGCGTTATTTTCCATAGATCAGGTGGCCCGAGTGAAGCCCTTGGCTCAAAAAGAGAATCTTTTGGTGATCGTCGTCAACATCGCCGATAAAGAAGTCGGCATCATGGCGGTGGGGCCGGTCGATGCCAAAGAAATCTCTGTGGAAGTGGATGGCGAAACTTTGAAACAGGAAGGTATTCTGGGATCAACGATTATCGGCAACCATACGACGTTGCTCGTGGATATCTATGGTTTGGTCCACAGCCTGAATCCGGAGTGGTTTCCGGAAAGGGACACGATTCGTAATATCGGAGGGAAAGCCGCTAGCATCCTTTATGCAGAAGATTCCAACTTTTTTAGAAACCAGGTCAAAAGTTTTTTGGAAGAAGAAGGATACTCGGTCATCGGCGCCGAAGACGGCATTGAGGCATGGGACCTGCTTCAGAAGCATTCCGATGAAATATCTCTTATCGTAACGGATATTGAAATGCCGAATCTTGACGGCTACGAACTTTCCGAAAAAATCAGAAACGATCCCCGGTTTTCCCGGATGCCGATTATAGCATTGACCACCATGGCCGGTGAAGAAGATATTGCCAGAGGTGGCGCCGTCGGCATTGACGATTACCAGATCAAGATGGACAGGGAAAAACTTATGCGAAGCGTCCACAGTTATCTTCAGGCAAATTTTTGATCCGATCAGTTTCGGAACCGTGTCAGTTGTTCAACAGGCTTTTTTTACGGCGTATGTCAAATAGCGATAAGAAGTACAGATGGGAGGAATGAATTAATGAGAACTATCATCAAAAAAAGGTTTGGGGTTATTTGGGTATCATTGCTTTTTGTCATTGTTTTTTCAGCGCCGGCACATGCCGGCTATAAAATCGGCGTTCTTGCCAAAAGAGGCGCTCCCATGTGCATGAAAAAATGGGGGGCGACCGGAGCATACCTGAATGAAAAACTTGGAGAGAAATTTAACATCATACCGCTCAAATTTACGGCAGTCGAACCGGCTATGAAATCGGGTAAAATCGATTTTTTGCTGGCAAACCCGGCATTTTACGTCACCATGAACAAAAAATACGGTGTGTACGCTATTGCAACGATGATCAATTCAAGGGGAGGAAAAGCGTTAAAACAGTTCGGCGGCGTTCTTTTTGTTCGCAAAGACAGCGATGTCAAAGAACTTTCGCAGGTTAAAGGAAAGAAATTCATGTGCGTAAAGTATTCATCGTTTGGCGGGGGGAACATGGTATGGCGCCTTTTGGTAAGTAATGGGATCCATCCAAAAACCGATTTTGCTGCGATCCTGGAAGGGAAAAAACACGACAATGTCGTTCTGGCGGTTCAAAACGGAACCGCTGATGTGGGTACTGTTCGTTCCGATACGCTGGAACGGATGCAGGAAGAAGGCAAGATCAAAAGAAGTGACTTCAGGATCATCCACCAGATTAAAGATGATTTCCCTTTTGTTCACAGCACGCGTCTTTATCCGGAATGGCCCATGGCTGCCAATAAAAATACGCCGGCCGGTCTCGCCCAGAAGGTGGCGGATGCCCTGATAAAAATGCCTGAAAATTCA
>JBAPTR010000132.1:0-2623 GCA_049282265.1 Desulfatiglandaceae bacterium
CTTCTCTTTTATTCCCGCCCGGCATCCAGTGATAATAAACATCAAAAGTCAACTTGACTGAATAGTGACCAAGCTGTTTTGAAACATCGGATATATTGTCACCTTTGGATATCCTCAAGGTGGCGTAAGTGTGTCTCATATCATGAATGCGAATCTTCCTCCCCCTCATCTGCTTTGAGCCCCTGCCCGAAAACAAAGGGGATTGACTGTAGGCATTTTGGGAGCCTGAACCACGGCGACTCCAATCACAAACTGCAAGGCCGGTCGGCAACCGAGGCTTGCAACTTCATGCTCTACGTCTCATCATTACTTCGAAAAAAGCGATCGCCTCGCATCCCCTTTGCCGGAAACGAAAAATGTGCGTGAAAGTGCCTGTTGGTAAAGAGAAGCATCGTCAGCCGGTTCAAGCGATCAAAGTTGGAAGAAAACTCCATCTTCAACCAGCTCGATCTTGCTGGGCTACTGGCTCCCTTCTATACGGCGATTTTGGCGTTTTTTCACTTTACAACGACGGCAACAATGTTGCGGCTTTTTTGCAAAAATACGCATTTCGGAGTGGACATTCAATCTGTAATTTTGCTATAAGGATCTTTACCCAATTCACGCAATAACAGATAAACAGAAGGAAGACAATCCCAAAACGCGCGAAATATCCCCAAAAACTGACATACTGGCTGTAATCAAAAATTGTGTTTAGATAAGTACTGTATCCTCTTATGATTGGTATTCAATCATTCAACGGGTGTAATCCAGAATGGAGGATAAGGGCATTACGAGCCTGATAAAGTGAATGAGCTGAAAAGATCAGCTTTTTGCAGATAATCCTATAGCTGATATTATATGTACGGCATGTAATCGAACGGCCTCGTCTCCATGTGATAGGAGGAGGGGACTGCCCAAGCTTCTCGAAGGAGGACGACGGCAAAGGAAGAAACAAGCTGCTTCTAGCTGAGCTGGTGTCCATCCATAAATTAAAAGACGTACACTAGCAATTTCCAGGTCAGAAATGAGCAATTTTTCGTAAGACCAAGGAAATCAAGGGAGCGGAGGATTACTACAGTACGCCGCTCAAGTGATCCCGCGGATTGACGCTCTGATTACGGAAAAATGCCATTTCTGAATGGTAACTAGCTGTATGGGGAAGATTGCGAAAACTGCTTTTAAAAGCTGCCGTGAGGCTGAATCATAGTATGTTTTTGGGATGCCTAGGATTTGCGGTGAGGCTTCGGGGTTACCCTCACAATCCCAAGGATCTGGACGTTCTTAGCATCAGGACGAATCTGAATACCAGGATATGGTCCCCTTTTTAAGGAATCTAGGCGACCATATATCCTCTGAATCGTACACTCGATATACTCGTATTTCCGTATGGAGAAATGTCACCCTGAGGAGACTTTGAGATGAAAGACTACAGACTAGTAACCTACGAAACCCAACGAGGGTTGCGTGCGGGTTTCGCTGTCGGGGAGAGAGTGTTTGACGTAGCTGCGGTGACAGGCATATCGTCCTACGCAACTATATTGGATATCCTCAACGACTGGGAGACGGCCCAGGTGGTATTCGAAAAGACGGTGCTTGGGGCGCAAGAGAGGGAGATCGAAGGAATCTCGCTGAAGAAGACAAAGCTCCTGGCGCCCATCCTTTACCCCTCTGTGGTCTTCTGCGCTGGCGCCAACTATGAAGACCATATGAGAGAAATGGCTTCTGTTAATAACGAGCCTGTTCCAGACCCTCGCGGCCCAGGAAGCCACCCTTGGCATTTCATCAAGGCATCAAGGTCCGTTGTGGGGACAGAGGCATCCATAACTTTACCAACTCACTCGCAGATGGTCGACTGGGAAGCTGAATTGGTTGCAGTAGTCGGTCGCCCAGCAAGAAATGTTGCCTTGGACAAGGCGCTTGACTACCTTGCCGGTTACACAATAGGCAACGACCTGTCAGCCCGGGATCGTTTAATCCGTTCCCACATACCTGAAAATTCGCCCTTCAAATACGACTGGGTGAGTCACAAAAGCTTTGACGGGTCGTGTCCCCTGGGGCCATGGATTGTGCCGGCAAGAGACGTCGCGGATCCCCAAAACCTTGGCATTAGACTGTGGGTCAATGATGTGCTCAAACAGGATTCCCATACAAGCAAAATGATTTTCTCCGTAGCTGAGCAAGTCGCGCATCTTTCCTCGCGAATTACTCTGCATCCAGGGGACCTGATCCTAACCGGCACGCCAGCTGGGGTGGGCTTCGCAAGGCATGAATTTCTTAAATCCGGTGACATTGTACGAGTTTGGATCGAGCGGATAGGAACGATCACGAACACGCTGATATAGTTGGAGACGACTGAACTCCGCTGAGACCGAGTGGTGGCTTCGAAGGGACTTGGAGTGACCGGCATTCCGAAACTTGTCATTGTGGTCGAGCCCTTTTCTTCATAATGCCCCGGTCTGTTTAGCATCAACGCTCACCGACCCTCAACAACCCACCCACCTCTAGTGACACGGCGAGAAGAAGTGACGACGCTTGCACCAAAACACCCGTAAAGGCCCATGCCGCATTTTCCACATTTGCCCTGGCAAAGCCTTTTTGTAGGATGTCGCAATCGAGATACCGCTAAGTGACCTGTAAGAAC
>JBAPTR010000133.1:0-9337 GCA_049282265.1 Desulfatiglandaceae bacterium
CTGACAATCTTTTTCAAATGTTTTCTAAACACTCCGGAGGGGATGGACGCCGATTTGGGGTTCAGCGGTACGTCACAGAAGCGCGTAGGGTTTGATAGGAGTGAACCCCAAATAGTCGTCCATGCAGAAGTGAGTTGCAAGTGCACTATGAGAAAGCGTCAGAAAAAGATTCTCAGATCCGTTTCCATAGACACGTAGAGTAAAGCGGCTTCCTTAGAAGTCCGGCCCGCAAGGCTCACCGCAGGAGCCGTAACATGCGGAAGAAATTATCACCCCCGAAGAGGTGGGATACATAAATCATCGGGTAGACCAGGGCACGGTTCAGGATGCCGGTGTGGGCGAAATTATCGAGCAGGACAACGGCGATCAGGATGAACGCACCATAACGCCTGAATTTCCGGTACATCATGGAGGCCCTGGACGGCAGCAGGTTTTCCAGGATGTGAGAGCCATCCAGTGGGGGGATTGGAATAAGATTGAAAAGCCCCAGGCCCACGTTCATCAATATGAGGTAGATCAATACTTTCTGATAAATTTCCCATGGCAACAGAAAGTAACGGATGAAAATGCCAGCCACCAAAGCCGCCGACAGATTGGCCACAGGACCACTCATGGACATGAGAATAATGTCTCTTCTTGGGTTCTGGAAATACCTTGTATCCACCGGGACGGGTTTCGCCCATCCAAAATTGAACAGGAAGAGGCAGATGGCACCCAGAGGATCGAGGTGACTCAAGGGGTTCAGCGTCAGACGCCCTCGGTCCTTGGCTGTCGAGTCTCCAAGAGACAAGGCCGCCTTACCGTGACCATATTCATGTATGGTGATGGCAAAGAGAAGAACCGGTATCTTGACAATCCATTCGACAATATTCACAGACATGAAAAACTTCCCTCAGCATCCCTTTGAATTGGCCTGAGACGCTGGAACCCGATTCATTTGGGCTTAATAAAATATCCTAGCAGTAAATCTTCCTCCCAGCAAGGACCAAAAACATGTGGAGGCCCGATTTTCTTTGCTAACACACCGGAAGTTTCCACTTGAAAAAATGAATGACTTCTTTCAGAATAATAGGGTCTGAGAAGTTGACGCCTTTGTTTTGCCATTGCCACTGAGAAGATATTTTGAGGAGGTGATTCAGATGGCTTTGAGACCAGCTGATTTCGCAGGTTCCTGGTATCCCGACGAAGAAGCGGAATGTCGGCGCGCCATTGAAGCATTCTCAAGAGAGGCCAGCCCATGTCCGGTTGATAAAGGTCGGAGCATAGGAGGCATCGTACCTCATGCCGGCTGGTTTTATTCGGGTGCCATTGCCTGCAACGTAGTGCAATGCCTTGGCGATCAGGCTGAGTGCGATACATGTCTGGTTTTTGGTAGGCATCTTCATGCTGCAAGCGCCAACTATATTATGGCAGAGGGTGGATGGCAGACTCCCCTGGGTCCATTGGAGGTCGATTCCGAGGTGGCATCTGTCCTCATCCATGAGTATCCTTTTGTCGTCGAAACGGTCACGAACTACGACCAGGATAATACCATTGAGTTGCAACTGCCCTTTATCAAATATTTTTTGCCGGGAACAAAGATTGTCCCCATGGGACTGCCACCCGTACCCGTTTCTCTTGATATCGGAAGGCGGGCAGCACAGATATGCGTGAAAAAAGGGCGCAGGACGCTGGTGCTGGGTTCTACCGACCTGACCCACTATGGTTATAACTATGGCTTTGTCCCGAAGGGAACAGGAGAGATGGCGGTAAACTGGGTGAAGGCGGTGAACGATCGGCGGATCGTGGACTTGATGCAGGAGATGGACGAAAAGGGCGTCATTGAAGAATCCGCGGAAAATCATAACGCCTGCTGCTCGGGCGCCGCCGCCGCGGCAATTTCCGCTGCCCGGGAACTGGGGGCGCTGCATGGAAAGGCCCTGATCTACAAAACGAGTTATGATGTGCGTCCGGATAACAGTTTTGTCGGCTATACCGGTATTCTCTTTACTCGGTAGAGCCCTGGCACCAATAGGTTTTCGGAAGATACGATTTCAGGACACTTTATGAAAAAATTGCTTGATAAATTGCACATGCTTGTTTTTAATAACTCAGGAGATCTGCTTGAATTCGGTAAGCGGGCGAAACAAGATGATGGAAACTATCCATTGTCGAAGAAGGAAAATCCCATGGGGCAGAACAGAATAAAGATTGATCTTCTCATCCACGACCTCAAGGTACCTCTGGCCGTTATCGAGGCCGGCGTTACTTCGATGCTGAATCGTCGGGAAAAATATGGTGCCCTCACGGACAAGCAGATAAAGGTCCTCCAGAGGGTTCTCCGGAACACCAAGGTAACTCAGAATCTGGTCGGTGATGCCCTTGAGCTCAGTAGATCGAGACAGGGGATAATGAACCTGGCAAGTGTCCAAATATGCAACCTTTTTGAAGATGAACTCATCGAGATTTTCGATCTGGCTAATTCCAATATATCCGAGAGGATCAGGGGATCACAAAATCTGGAGGGGCTTAAGGCCGTCCTTCAGCCCGAAGGGCTTCATCTCGACATTGAGGATTCGTTGTGGGGCGAGAACTTTCGTCTTGATGAAGGGAAGTTGAAACAGATCCTCAGAAACCTCTTGAGCAATGCCTTGAAATATAGGAGAAGTTCGGTTGAACTGAGGGCCTTTCTTGAGGAGGGTGCGCTCTTTATCTGTGTAAAAGATGATGGTGAAGGGATCCCTACGGCGTATCACAGGAAGATATTTGATTGCTATTTTCAGCTGGATCCCAGCGATACCTGTTCCGTGCGGGGGCATGGCCTGGGATTGGCCGGCGTTATGATCCTGCTTGAAGATATGGGTGGCAAGATGACCCTCTCAAGCGATGAAGGGCAGGGGGCTGAGTTCATTGTCAGAATACCCATCCCAGGCCAATGAGGTATCCGGCAAACGGGTTCTTCTGTCTGAGTTTCACATAATTTTATGCAGTTCGTCTTTGGAAACCCTGTAGCTCTTGTCAAATTCCTCCCAGAACTCTCGATGTGCGTCTCGCCAATCAGTGCCGAATTTTCTGTCAAAAAACGGCTTCAGCCTTTCGAACCACACTGCACTTGGTTTTTCTACCCCCTGCTTCTCAAAAATTTCTTTGAGGTATGTGGTAATATCTGCAATCCTGTCTTTCGGTACGTAGGATTGGGCACCTTTCTTGATAGATTTTATCAGGTTATCGGGGCTCAGCGCATGGGCTGTCAGCATAAGGGCGGGGATGCCTTTGCTGGTGGCAAGTTCCAACAGGTCATAGCCACGTACCCCCATGATGTCCAGGAGGGCGGCATCGTAATGGTTTTTCTCCAGGAATTTTCTGGCCGTTTCAAAATTGGGAGCTGAATCTATGAGGCACATGTCCAGCATTTCTTCTAGGGTTTCAAGGATATCCAGTTCATCGTCCACGATAAGTATCTTTTTGTCTTTCAGTATGTTTTGATCATTCGACATACTTGACCTCCCGTAGCTTAAGAAGTGTCCGCTCAAGTTGAGCGTCTTCCCGTCCTCAACGCGTACAGAGATTCCTGGTGGGCCTGACAGCCGGAATGGCGAGTTGGCTCCGGATACAAAATACAGTACCGCTTATCGCAAAGAATACTAACCCGAAGGAATGAAATAGTCAATCATTTATGGTGACGATTTCAAGAGAAATTTCATTGACATGATGTGCTGCATTACTTAACGTTTAAAAGACGTATAGGTATCTGAAGCCAAACGGGCTAAATAGGAGATATAGATAATGGAATTTCGGGAAAAGGCAAGGATTCAATTGGAACACTGGATTACGCACAATGATCATCACGAAGAAGAATACCTCTCATTTGCCGAGCAGCTTGAATCTGCCGGGATGGAAGAGAGCGGCAAGCATGTCAGAGACATGGTAACTCTGGCGGCAAAGAGTACGGAATCGCTCAGGAAGGCCTTGAAGGCCTTGCTTTGAGTTCAGCACAAAAAAACCGGTCCTCCGGGTCCGGATTGTTCAGTATTTCAGGAGGAATGAAACATGTGTGAGGCACATGCATATATGCTGCAGGATGGGGAAGAAAAGTTGGTCCTGGAACATGTCGATCTGGTTGAATTTGAAGGTGATCAGGCCAAATTGGTAAACATCTTTGGAGAACAGAAGACGATAAAGGGAAGGCTCAAGATCTACAACAACAGTGAAGGCAAGATCGTGTTCGAGTCCCTTTGAGAAGGCATCGAGAGGTTATGGCCCGAAAACTGGAAAACGCCGCCCGTCTAATCGTGCGGTCGGAAATGACACTGGCCCTGACAGGGGCAGGCATTTCGGTCGAATCGGGTATCCCGGATTTCAGGAGTGCCGGCGGCCTGTGGGAAAGATTCGATCCAGGGGAATATGCCACCGTCGAGGCCTTTCGTGCCGATCCGGAGAAAGTATGGAACATGTTTCGCGAAATGGAAGTTCTCGTGCTCCAGGCCAAACCAAACAAGGCTCACCAGGGTTTGGGCAAGTTGGAGAAAATGGGATACCTCCACACTATCATTACGCAGAACATCGACAACCTGCACCAAGCGGGTGGGGCCCGGAATGTGATCGAATACCACGGGAATTTCGCCACTCTCCTTTGTCCGGCCTGCGGGAAACGGTTCGGCGCTGAAGAAAAAAAAGTTGAAAACCCTCCAAGATGTGTTTGCCGTCAGATTCTAAAGCCGGATGTCGTTCTCTTCGGAGAGGCCATCCCCAGATCCGCCCTGAATCGTTCATTTCAACTGGCTTCTTCTGCACGCACATTAATGGTGATAGGGACTTCGGCGGCTGTGTCGCCGGCCAATACTATTCCGGCTGTTGCCAAGGAAAATGGGGCAAAGATCATAGAAATCAACCAGGAGAGGACGCATCTGACAGATTCCATCACCGATATCTTCCTGGAAGGCAGTGCCGGAGAGATCGTTGAGCGGCTGGTGTCGGTGATCAACGAAAAGAGAGATTCCCATAGCTCCATCCCCTCTATTTAGGTTTAATAAAATCCTTTAACTGAATGATTTTGCTTCCTTTATTTTCAGATTCTCTCATCGTGGCCCATGATCCTCTCACCTTGGCCTTTCTGAGTTCGTTAATCATCCCTTGAAGTTCCGGATTCTTTTCAATGAGCGTCTGGATCTGGTGATTCAATTCTTTCCAGCCTTCATCAAGTTCGGCCGTGTCCAGTTCAAAGCCTCCCAGATAACCCAGGAGGGAGCCCAGGTGTGACAACAATCCATAGTGGGTCGCCCCCTGGAGATAATAGGGACTGTGAGTCCAGAGGCTCATGCAATCAAATCCCTTTTTCTCTGCGCTTGCCTGGATAATCGAATGGATGGCGCTGGGCCCCTGGTAGTTTATAGGCAGGACATCTTTCTCGGCCAGATTCGCGAATAGGGTTTTGCTGGAGGCGATACCGGAAATGATGGTATCAGTGTGGAGAACACTGTCAAACATGCTTCCCAGAGTAATGATGGTGCCGACATGGAGCGCTTCACAGAGGGACAGGAGTTGGTCGACAAAATACTGCCACCGCAGCCCCGGTTCCTGGGCCTTCAGGATAATGATGTCCGCACCGTCTGGAAGACAGTGGGCTGCGTAGAAGGACCCGCCAGGGGAAACCACATCCTTAAGTACGCCATCCTCTATGACCACGACTGGACGGTTTTCGTCGTATCTGTAAAACAGGTCGCTATTGATGGTTGCAAATGGCTTGGCCTTCAATTTGCGGATCAGATAGGAAACCATGGCCTTGGAAACATCCATGGCGTTACCCCATCCGTCAAAACCGGCAATCAGAATCTGCGCTTTGTTAACGGGCAACTCATCTATTTGGATCCCTTCTTGGGACATGAAATGTCCTCCATCATTTTGTTTTCCAACGGCTTCGATTGATCTGATACATAAACTTTACATCTTGGCGTTGGGTTGTCAAGATCGCTTTCAGCACCCCAACCCATCTTGTGGAGCTGGACGAGTGGTTTGGGGCGTCTGCTGACGAAGACTGGAGTATATCCTTCAGGAATGCACGCTCTTGTCCGATGAACCGGATATGGGTTTCCATGGTGTTAGGGCTTTTCGGGAGGCATCCGGGCCATTTTTGTTGACAAAGTCTAAAAAAAGTATACATTATCCTGAATCGACACACTCGAAGCCGTAAGATGTCCATTTTACTTCAAATAAGCGCTTACCAAGACGCCGCGATTACCTTTTGGAAAATCATCCAAAAAAAAGCTAATTCTGAGAGATTGGTCAGAATGACATGGCGCAGACAGGGGGAACATTGTCCATAAGGATCAACAAAGGGGCACTTGAAGGTGTTTGTAGGGAAATCATCGAGACCATTCTCCTTTGCCTTCCCAATGCCTTTAAGGGCACGGTCTACCAGATTGGTGGCCCACCGGACATTATCGCGGAACGTGTAACCTCAGGCATTTTTGATGAGGAAAAACAGGCCATCTCCTGGGGGCTTCCCGAACGGTCGGGTTACAATTTCCCCGGGAAAAGATGGATGGACTACCGGGATCAACCCGAAAGGCCATTGGAGGCCATGGCCTGGTGCGTGGAGCGGCAGAAGAGCTGGACAGCTGAAGATCCCGGAAAGGATGCGCGATCCATCAGGCTTCAGATGGACGGCAACCTGGAGGACTTCCACCACATGGAACCGGTCCTGATCCGGAAAAAAGACTTGTTCACCAACAACCATAATCACCTGGAATACCCAAAAGGTTTCGATGGAAAACTGTTATGGCAGGATAGTGAATATGTGGTGGCAGCGATCATCAAAATCCATTTCAAGCCCGATACCATCCTGATTGGAGGCCCTGAAACCCGTTTGATCAAGCGGCTCTCCAGGGCATTCGGCACTGAACTTCTTTCCTACCAGTTGAGGGAAGAATCGCTGGAAGCCATGCGGCACCTGGCGCAGGATAAATTGGATTCATGTAATATACTGGCTGATTCTCTCCGAAATGCCATCACGAAATCGGCTTTGATTTTTTCTTTGATCAAAGTTGAACTCGGATTCTTGAGAGCCCAGTGGGAAGGGGTGCTTTTTGAACGAACAAATCATTGGAATGAAAAGCAGGAAGCCATTATTTCACTGGACCGGCTTCTTAAAAAAACCGGAAAAATAACCGGAGAACCCGTTGATGAACTCATGGCCATTCAAAGAAAATTCCTCGATTTTTCTCTTCCCCCAAAACAAGGGGAAGTGTGGGTTCGAAGGCAGATCGAAAGCCGGTGGGCCCAGTTGCTTGAAAAACTACCCCCTGGTGACACGATATCGAATGGGGTGAACAAGGCCCAGGAGCAGCTGAAGCGTTCACTTTACCTGGGGAAAGACCCCAAGCTGCTTGCTTCCTATGATCTCATGCCGGACGTATTGAAGAAAGAATGGGTTGATCTGATTTACAATGATGCAGAAGGCATTGATTTCAAAAACCTGAATCGGATTATTGAGATTCTTGGCGACCTTTTCCTGAACCTCCCGTTCCAGGAGAAGTCCAGAAAAAGCCTTCTGCACCTGAAGACACTGTTAGAAATCATGGATCAACTGGAAAACAGCACCAATGTCGTCCTGAAGCAGTTGCTCAATGGCCGATCCAACGGGCAGACTGTCTATGATACCCTGCAATCACGGGCGAATGGAAGGACGTGAATTGGGGGGAAAAGTTATGATTTGAAGGTATTGCGCCTGTAGCTCAGCTGGATAGAGCAGCGGACTTCTAATCCGCAGGCCGGGTGTTCGAATCACCCCAGGCGCACCATTTTAATCGAATAATATCGAGGTGTTAGGCTGTTGTGCGAAATCGGTCTAACGCCTCATTTTCTTTTGTGTGAGCGTCCATGTGAGATTTCTGGGTGGCTCTCCAATAAACTGCGATTGCTTGACGCTCGGAATCACCAAAATTATGAAGATAAATCTCCGACTCCAGTCGCTGCGAATTTCGCCACTTCCAGTATCCTGGTCCAGGGCCGAAATGACGCCGCTTCAGGAACATCCCGTGCACCTGCTCCTTATACGAAACCCTAAGGAGAACCTGAGGGTCTTTTTCAGACCGCTTTCTCATAGGGCACTCAGCACCTAACTTCTACATGGACGGCTATTTGGGGTTTACGCCTCCGGAAGCCCTGGCGCTCTCTCATGGCTGCCCTTAAACCCCAAATCGGCGTCCATTCCCTCCGAAGTGTTTAGAAAGGGTCTGAAAAAGAGCGTCAGGTTCTCTTCCCATTCGTTCCTTTTAGGGTGCCGCTTGCGGCATGAACCAGCTTTTTAGGGATATTATTTGACATAATTCACTTAAAGGATTACTAAAAACTCATATTTTTAAACCTAAGGTGCGGAAGAACGGAAAGAACAGTGAAGACTGCAGGTTTCAAGACCTGACCGTTAGTCCATAACTGAAAGGAGTAGTTATGAAAAAAGAGAGGGAGTTAACTCCACCATCCTGTGCGGCATGTGATCTGGAAACGGCCGGAAGGATTTGCATGTCGGATGAGGGGGCCGGATCAAAAGGGTGCCCCACTTTGACGCGCCGGGAGGTCCTGATCGAAGCCAACAAGGAATACAAAGACCCGGAGGTCAGGGAATTCGCCCGCCAGGCCTCTATCCAGGAGGCCGCATGTTATGCCAACCGGGACCAGCGGCCCTATGTAATGCAGCCCACCAAGACCCGCATTGTCGAGATCTGTGAGTTTGCAAAAAGGATGGGCTACAAACGCTTAGGTCTTGCCTTCTGTATTGGCCTGGCAAATGAGGCCTGCATGGTTGAAGATATTCTTAAGGCCCACGGGTTTGAGGTGGTTTCAGCGGCTTGCAAGGCAGGAAGGACCTCCAAGAAGAAGCTCGGCATAAAGGACGAAGAAACCATCTTTCAGGGCACCGATGAGGCCATGTGCAATCCCATTTACCAGGCCAAACTGTTCAACCATGAGAAAACCGAGTTCAACATCCTGGTGGGGCTGTGCGTGGGTCATGATTCCCTTTTGTTCAAATACTCCGAGGCCCCTGTCACTGTCCTTGCGGCCAAGGATCGGGTGACAGGACACAATCCCTTAGCCGCAATTTATGCCTCGGGATCCTATTACGCGAAACTCAAGAAACCGGAACTTTTGTAAATGCCTGAGCATGGACGGCGGTCGTTATTCAAGAGATGTCCGCATAAATTTGGGTTCCTCAAATATTGATGGAATCGTAAAAAGCTGGTTTATGCCGCGAGCGGCAGCCTATGAGCAACGAAGTGGAGGAGAACCTGACACTCTTTTTCAGACCCTTTCTAAACACTTCGGAGGGAATGGACGCCGATTTGGGGTTTAGCGTAAATTC
>JBAPTR010000134.1:0-11777 GCA_049282265.1 Desulfatiglandaceae bacterium
GGGCTCCGACATGGACGCCTATTTGGGGTTTATGTCTCCCAAACCCCACGCGCTTCTATGAATTTACGCTAAACCCCAAATCGGCGTCCATTCCCTCCGAAGTGTTTAGAAAGGGTCTGAAAAAGAGTGTCAGGTTCTCCTCCACTTCGTTGCTCATAGGCTGCCGCTCGCGGCATAAACCAGCTATTTACGAAGTCATCGGCTTTTGCTCCCTGAAACCGAAATAGAGGATATCTTTCCTGGACTGCCTGATGTGGGCGCGAAGGGCACTTTGCGCAGCCCTTGCGTCTCCTTTTTCTATCGCCTCAAGAATCGCCTTGTGCCCGGTGATGGCCCGGATCACATTGTCTTCGCTATAAATGCTCTGGATGCGGTAGCGCAACATGGAGCGCCGAATACGCTGGGTCATTTCCATCAACCTTTTACTGCCCGCAACCCTGGAAATCAAATCATGAAACTGGGCATCCAGTCCGACAAAGGCCTTTACATCTCCGGCATCTAACCGCTGCTGGCAAAGGATCACGTTTTTTCTCAAAACCTCTGTCAGTTCACTGGGCGCTTTTTGAAGAGCCCAGCGCAAGGCCACACCTTCCAGGGCCAAGCGTATTCCGCACAATTCTGAAACCTCATCCTTGCTGATGGGGCGAACCACATAGCCAACCCGGTGCAATGCCTCTACCAGGCCTTCTCTTTCGAGCGTGTGCAGGGCCTCGCGCACAGGTGTTCTGGAAACGCCGATACGGTTGGCCAGATCGGTTTCAACGAGGCGTTCACCGGGCTTAATTTCACAGTTAAGGATCGCCTCGCGCAGGTGTTCATAAACCTTCTGGCGGATGGTTTTGTTTTGTCTGATGACGAGATTTTTCATAAGAGCGGCCTACTTTACCATAGCAGGCAACCACAAAACCAGCTGGGGAACGGCGATGATCAACGCCATGACAATAGCATCACAAGCAATGAAGGGCAGAGCAGCCCAGCAGATGGATTCGATGCTGATATTCTTCGGGGCCACGCCTTTCATCACGAAGAGGAGCATGCCGAAGGGCGGGGTGATGAGGCCCATCTCGAAATTGATGAGCATAATGACCCCGAACCAGACCGGGTCAAATCCCAGGAGCTTCACGATGGGCATGAAGATAGGGAGGCAGATCATCATAATGGAGATAGTCTCCATGAACATGCCCAGGAGAAATACAAGCAGCTGCATCCCAATCAGAATCATCAGGGGCGAAAGGGTCAATCCTTCTATTGTCCCGAGAAGCCCCTGGGTAGCCCCTGAAAAGGCCAGTATAGCGCTGAAGGAATTGGAAGCGGCAATGATCATGAAGATCATAATCGTGATTTCCAGGGTCCCGATAATCGAGTCCTTGATGACCTTGAGGGTGAGATTCCTGAAAAGAACAACTACGATAACGGTGCCGAAAACGCCGGAGGCAGCAGCCTCTGTTGGAGTCGCCACCCCCAAGAGCATGAGTCCCAGGACCATGAAGATAACGATGCCGAGAGGCATCACATAGCGGAGAAAAAGCACTACCCGCTCTTTCCAGGTCGTGGTGGCCACCTCGTAGCGCGGCGCCAGATCGGGGTTCAGCGCGCAGCGCAGGATGATGTAGAGTGCGAACATCCCCGCCAAGAGCAGCCCGGGCACCACCCCCGCTATCAATATCTTGCCGACGGAGATATGCCCCAGGGCCGCCAGCACCACCGCCAGTGAGGACGGGGGGATGAGCATGGCCAACCCGCCCACACCCACAATGGGTCCCACGGACATGGCCGGTTTATATCCGCGCCTCTGCATGTCGGGCAGAAGCACCGTACCCAGCATTGCGGTGTTTGCCAGGGTGGAGCCAGACAGGGCCGAGAAAAGCGTGCCGGCACCTGCTGCCAGCAGGCTGAGCCGTCCGGGAAGACGACCCAGCCACTTGTCCAGCACGTCAATGGTCCGATAGGCAACCCCGGAGTGGAACATCAATTCCCCCATGAGGATGAACAAGGGGATGGGTGCCAGGGTAAAGGTTGATAAAGAACTGAAAATCTGCAAAGGGGCCTGGAAAAATCCCTCCGGGCCCATCAAAATCAAGGTACCCACCAGATCCATGCCCAGAAAGGCAAAGGCGATGGGGAAGCCTGAAACCAGCAGCAAAATCAGGCCCCCGATGAATAACGCGAAGATCGCCCACCATTCCACAGTCTAACCCTCATTCTCAGGGCGCTTGGCGGCCACAATAAGGCGCACCAGAAACTCTATGGCCATCAAGAGGAAACCCAGGAACACGATAGAAAGTATCAGATATTGGGGCACATCGACCGCCCGCACATCCATGACGCCGCGGACAAAAAGATCCCAGGTAACAGCGCCTGAAAACCAGGCCAGCAGGCCGCAGATCACCAGACCCATAACGGCATGGAGGACTTGAAGCCTTTTCAGGCCCGTCCCCCTCAACCGCCGGGTCAGGATATCCAGGGAAACGTGACCTCCCTTTCTGAGGAGCCATGCCCCGCCCAGAAAAGTGAGCCAGAGGAGGGAATACTCGTTGAACTGCACCGACCAGAGCGGCACCTGCAGACCCAGGGTGCGCAGGGCAATGGACAGGCACATGGACAGGGCGATGAAGAAAAGGAGAAAGCCGGCCAGAAGAGCCATGCCTTTTTCCACAAATGCCAAAACCTTCTCCACCCGGTCCATGAAGCCACCAGTTCTGCCTTTCAAAGTACTAACGGGAAATCATCTTCCTCAGATCCCTGCCTTCATTGCCGGTCTTCTCGATGACGACCTTCCACAGGGCATCATAAGCCGTTTTCCTGAGTTTTTCGGCCTCGACCGGAGACAGCTTGATCACTTTCATGCCTTCTTTTTCCATCAGGGCATTTTCATCGGCCAAGTGACTGGTGGCGCGTTCCATTGCCAGATTTTCGGCCTCCACTTGACTCTCTTCCACGATCTTCTTCAGGTTTTTCGGCAGGCTGTTCCAGACCTTCTTGTTGACCAGGACATCATTGTCGGCAGAATCATAAAAGCCTGGCTCTACCCGGTACTTGACCACCTTGTCCCAGCCCCAGTCATGGATGCCTCCGGCAATCCAGATAAATCCGTCAACCACACCCCGTTCCAGGGCCGTGTATACATCAGGTGGTGGTATGACCACGGGATGAGCACCGATCGCTTTAAGGAATGCAACGTGGGTTGGCGAGCAGCGAATTTTCATCCCCTCAAGGTCGGCAACCTTGAAAATAGGCTTGTTCAAAAAGAGCATAAAAGGCAGGCCTATGCCCAGACGTCCCAGGTATTCGGCGTTCACTTTCTTGTTAAGGATCTTGTTGAGAAAACGGTTCACCCCCTTCTGGCGCTCTTCCTTGGGCGTAATTTCTGACAGGTTCAAAGCCTCAACAATCGGAGCCGCAGAAACATAATAGCCGCTGGTGGTAAAGACCATGCCCACCAGCCCCCGGCGCAGGGCTGCCACCTGCTCCCGGTTGGGAATGACTTCAGGTCCGCCCAGGTATTTGATCTCGAGCTGACCTGGTGCATGGGCGTCCACGTTCTTCTTCACAATATCCAGGAACTTCATAAAATTCTGAACTTCATAGACCGTTTTGGGCCAGGCGGTGACCGCCTTGATGACATGTTTCGCCGCCAAGGCCCCCTGCCCCAATCCGAAAACCAGGACTGCGGCCAGGACCATCACCAGAAACCTCTTTTTCAGCATGTCCATTGCATCCTCCTTTTTGTTGGTTAAATGAAACCTGTTCCCGCCATCAAGCGGCCACCCGGGGAGGTGTCCGATTAATTCTTCGGGTTGCGGGCGGCCCGCATGACGAGTTCCTGCCAGTTGCGGTCCACCTCAGCCTGAATAACCGCAGTTTTCTCGGGAGTCAGATGCCGATAGCGTCCCTGAACTTCCAGATAACGATCCACCGGCAAATCACCTGGCTGGTGGTTTATGGTGTACTTCAAACCGTCCTCAACCTCGTAAAGAGGAAACACCTTCGTCTCTACCGACAACTTTGTCACCTTGACCGCCATGTCCTCACCTATGCGCCATCCGGTGATGCAGGGTGAGAGAATATGAAAAAAACGCGTGCCGCGCATTTCCTTGGCCTTCAGAATCTTGCGGGTGAGATCTTCCGGGAAGGCGATGGAGGCAGTAGCCGCATAGGGTATGCGGTGGGCGGCCATGATCTCCATAATCTGTTTCTTGCGCCTGGTGTTGCCGGCGGGGGTCGTGCCTGTCCAGGTGAACTGCGGCGTGGCCGAGGAGACCTGGATGCCTGTGTTCATGTAACCCTCGTTGTCCATGCAGACATAGATGATATCCTCGTTGCGGTCCGCCGCACCGGACAGGGACTGAAGTCCGATGTCGAAGGTGCCGCCGTCTCCGGCGAAGGCCAGCACGGGAATATCTTCCTTTCCCTGCAGGGCCAGTGCACGGGAGATCCCGGCCGCAGTCGGGGCGGCGATTTCAAAGGCTGAGTGAAACATGGGCACATCGGCGGCGGCATTGGGAAAGGGTCCGGAAATGACCGCGATGCAGGAAGGGACAACCACCACCACCGCCCGGTTTCCGAGGGCCCGAAGCACCATCCGCATACCCAAGGCAATACCGCATCCCGGGCAGGCCGCGTGACCCGATCGCAGGATTTCTTTGGGGCGTGTGTTTTCTTCCATGGGCATCATGTTTCCTCCGTCATCCACACGGGTCCGTCGGTCGGTTCTTTTCTTTCCAGTGCGTCCAGAACGATGCGCTCGATGAGTTCGGGATTTACATCGGTGCCTCCGATGCCGGCCAGGTATCCCTGGATGTGATGTTCGCCGGGTCCGTTGACCAGGGCCGATTTCAGTTCGGAGCAGAAAATTCCCTCCCGCCCCAGGGACAGGTTCCTCTCGATCACGGCGATCCTGGACGCACCATCAAGGAGGGCACGAAGAGCAGCAGTGGGAAACGGCCGGAACACCCGGATCTTCACCAGACCGATCCTCAGGCCCTTCTTCCGCATTCGGGCCAGGGCGACCCTGGCCGTAGAGGTGATGGTAGCCGTCGTAACCAGGACCAGGTCGGCCCCTTCAACGTCCTCCCCCTCCACCAGTCCGTAACGCCTTCCGAAGGTTTTGCCGAATTCCTGGTCCGACTCCTCAATGGCATCGAGGGCGTATTCCATAGCCTGCTGGCCTCGGCGGCGGAAATCCCTGTATTGGGTTTGGGTGACAACCGGCGCGACAAAGCCGGGATTATCGATATCAAAGCGCCTGGGGATATGGACCGGTGGGAGGAATTCGTCCACGAGCCCCTGATCCGGCACGTCGACCGGTTCCATGAAGTGGGAAATAAAGTGGGCTTCCAGCACCACCATACAGGGCAGCAGGACCTTCTCGGCGATTCGAAAGGCCTGAATCACCGAATCAAGGGCCTCCTGGTTGTCCTCACAGTAGATCTGCATCCATCCCGTGTCCCGCTGCGCCAGGGAATCCGTCTGATCACTCCAAAAGGCCCATGGAACGGCCAGGGTCCTGTTCACGCAGGCCATGACCACGGGGGCGCGGCATCCGGAGGCAAAGTGGAGCATCTCGTGCATGAGGGCAATCCCCTGCGATGACGTTGCCGTAAAGGCCCTCACTCCTGTAAGGGAAGCGGAGAGGCATGCGGCCATGGCCGAATGCTCGGATTCCGTTCGCATCATGGAGCCTCCCAATTCATCAATTGCTTCCCATTCGGAGAGTTTTTCGTAGATAGGAGTCTGGGGTGTAATGGGATAGGCCGCCACGAACTGAGTCCGGCACAGGCGCACGGCCTCGGCCACTGCATGATTTCCTGAAATGAATTTTTTCATTTCGCCTTCCCCATGGTTATAATGCCTCGCGGGCATACAGACTCACAAACCGCGCAGCCCTTACAATATGAGGCATCCGATTCATAATCCTCCTGTCCATCTCCAGGGGGACTGATACATACCTCCGGACAATAGAGAAAACAACGATCGCAGCCTGTACAGGTTCCGCAAAAGAAACACCTCCCTGCCTCCTCTACAGCTTTTTCCCTTCCCAAACTTTGATCGATCCTGTCAAAATTTCCCCAACGCTTTTCCGGATCGAGCCGGGAGATGGATACTGACGGCTGATGATTCAAGAACAGGGGATCCATGTCTTCGAAAGCCACTACACGGGCAAGATCCCGGCCTTGATGTGGGTGGAAACATTCCTCCATGGAAAAAGAGGGACCTGTGCCGATCAAAATCCGACGCTCTTGCCCGCTGAAATCATTTCCTTTGAATGAGAGGTGAATGGAAAGGGCGGCGTCCTTCCCTGCGGCGACAGCTTCCACGACCGACCCGGGAAAATGCACCATCTCGCCACCTGCGAAGAGATTGGGAACGCCGGTCTCCCCGGGGCCATGATGCATCGAAATTGGGTCTTGCGCAACGTCCTTGAACAGGCTCTCCAGATGAAACTGCTCAAGGTCCGGCTTCTGACCGACGGCGAAAATGACCAAGGCTGTAGGACGGGTCAGGGTTTCATCCTCATTAAAAACGGGATTGAAACGGCCATTGGAATCAAAGACGGAGACGCATCGAACAAATTCCGCACCCGATACCCTTTCACCTTTTCCAAGGACTCTTTTCGGCCCCCACCCGTTCCGGAAAACCACCCCTTCTTCCAGGGCATCCCGGCACTCTCGATCGTGCGCCGGCATCTCATCACGCCTCTCCAGGCAGATGAGTTCAACTTCATCAGCACCCAGCTTTTTGGCCGTCATGGCCGCATCAATGGCCACGTTGCCGCCTCCAATAACCAATACCCCGCCCTTGATTCTCTGATGTGGATCTCGTCTGACCTCTTTCAGGAAATCGAGCCCGGCCAGGACACCGTCAAATTCAATACCGGAGATCTCGGGCACCAGGCTTTGATGTGCTCCAAGGGCAAGGAAGACGGCATGGTATTTTTCAAGCAGTTCTTCGATGCATTTTTTGTCTGCCGTCACCCCTGTCCGGACTTCAACGCCCAGAGACAGGATTCGATCCAGATCATTTTTCAAAACATGCCCGGGCAGCCTGTAACTTGGGATGCCGTACCGCAGCAAACCGCCCAGTTCATTTTCCTTTTCGAACAGCGCCACGGGATGGCCCATTCGAGCGAGATGATAGGTTGCCGAGAGACCTGCCGGACCCGAGCCGATTACGGCCACGGGATCATTTGACCCTTCCCTGGATAGGATCTCCGGAAGTCCGCTACCGTATTCGGAGGCCGCCCGTTCGAGCGCCCTTATATGCAAGGCCTCATCCCATTGCCCCCTGTTGCACTCTGATTCACAGGGATGGTAACAGACACTCCCGCAGACCCCCGGCAAGGGATTTTCTTCGAGGAAAGCGGCAAGTGCCCCATTCATATCCCCTTGGGATGCACGGAAAAGGGCCTTCGGGATATTGTTCCCTGTAGGGCAGGCCCCACGGCAGGGTGACGCCTTTTCTTCGTGGATGGGTAGTCTGCTCCCCCAAGAACCCGTTTTGAACACATGGGTTGTGGATCGGGAAATGGGAATGATCTTCTCAGGATCAAGAAATTCCGGGAGGCTCATAAAATCTTTCCTCATGCAGTTTTTCAAAAGACAATGGCTTTACATCACTTGTTCTCAGGGTCTTGAACGGTTCTTCGTTCTCTTCTTTCAAGCCGATTAGTGCTGAAGAAAATTCATATTTTCATAACCCTTTTTCACGGCCATGATGTTGCCCTCTTTCTTGCCGGGAACCATTTCTTCTACTGCCTCAATAAGATGTTCGAGTGGGAGGGCATCCGTCAATCGACAGTACGCTCCGAGAAGCGTCGTATTGAGAGCGTGATCAAGGCCAAGTTCTTCAGCAATACCCGTGGCGTTCACAAGGCCTACGGAATAGGCTGACAAACCCGGAATCTGTTCGTCGGTTTGAGCCGTATTGATGAGGATTTTTCCCCCCGGCTGCATCAGGGTATGCATTTCATCCTGATTGATCAGGCTGGAATCAAAGAAGAGAAGTTCATCGGGATGTCTGATATCGCATTTCAGCAGGATCTTTTTCTTATCGACGCGCAGAAAACTGACCACCGGCGCTCCCCGACGCTCTCCCCCAAAAAGGGAATAGCATTGCGGGTACATGCCGGCCTTGAAAAAGGCCATCCCGAGCATCTGTGAAGCCATCACAACACCTTGCCCGCCACGACCCCTGAAGCTGATTTCTATCATAGTCGCATCACCCAATTCATGCACGGTACCAAACATAATTTAAAGGATACTGTACCCTAACAAGATACCTTGTCAAGAACAAAGCCGGGTTATCCGACAAAACTCCCTCATTTAAAAGAGAGGGTCCAGCCCGATTTTATCGCTTGCTAAGGGCCTCTTTGCCGAGTCTCTCCGAAAGGTCCCTGGCCTCACCCCAGAAAATACATCCCGTTGGGCAGACACTGGCGCAGGCCGGCCCGCCATCGTTTTTGAGGCGTTCAATACAAAGATCGCACTTGACCGCCAGATCAGCATCCTCATCGAACTGCATGGCACCGAAAGGACATGCCTCCACGCAGGCCTTGCATCCGATGCAAAGCTCATTGTCGATGAGCACAATCCCCTGTTCATTTCGGGTAATGGCCTCCACCGGGCAGGCCTCTCCACAGGGAGTGCCGGCACAATGGTGGCAATAGATCGGGATAAAATCAGGCGCCTTTTCCACCACTCTTACCAGTCTCGGGCCCACACCCAGACCGTGTTCCTGTTTGCATGCCACCTCACAGGCATGACAGCCTGTACAGTCTTTCTTGAAAAACATCAAAGAGACTCTTCCCATCTCGTTACCTCCTCTTTTCGATTCAAAACTCCCTGCTTGGCACCCCTCTGATCAGCTTCTCTTTATTCATCATCCTCGGACGCAACGCACATGGTAGGCGTTGCTCTTGTAGTAGCTGAGTATATAGGCACCCTCGAACATCACGATCCATGCATTGTTGGTATTTTCCGAAAAGGTGGTGGAGGACCAGTAAGACAGGTCATCGCGAAAAAGCACCTCTGGTCGCATAACCGGACGATATCTGCTCCTGTCAAGAAGCGTCTCCAGTTCTCTTGCGCTTGGCAATCGCCAATCCTCTTTCCCGTCCAATGACAATTTGCTTGCATACTCCTGGGCCTCGTACCAAGTCATTTCTCCCGGTGAAGCATATTGCCATTCCAGACCGGTCTTGGGATCTATCCAGGTCAGCACCCTTCTCTGTCCTCATGTCTATGACCGAGCCCACAGGATGAACCGGTCTTCCACCTTATTGGCTGATGGAAAAAAATGCATCATTCCTCCACTGGGGCGATATTACACAGGCAGACCCTCAGATTGGTGGAGCCAATCGCCTGGTCCATGCTCTCATGGGAATTGTCCGTCAAGAGATTGATATTGGATATATCCCAGCCATGACCCGGGTCCTTTATTTCCGGGAACCACCATCCGTGCTCGGCCACAATCACCCTCGGGTCAATGCCTTCGTTCAGTTTCGCGCGCTCCTTAATACGCCCCCTTGGAGACTCGATCCAGACCCATTGGCCGTCTTCAATCCCATTTTTTGCCGCAGTCTCGGGATGAATTTCCACGATCGGATCCGGTCTGATCTCTCTCAGCCAGGGGATCATCCTGTTGGCCGAATGGAAAAAAGTGGGGGTCCGGAGACCCGCGTTGAGGATGTAAGGAAATTTCTCCGCCACATCCGGCGTGGAATAAAAGCTCTCAGGGAGTTCGGTATACTTGGGAAGAGGATCATATCCCCACTTTTCCAGGACCGTGGAATAAAGTTCCACCTTGCCTGTAGGCGTGGAAAAGCCCCTTTCCCTGTATTTGTGGTAGACCATCTCACCTTGCAGGTACCCCTTTTCCTTGAACTGCTCCCAGGTCAGACCCGAGGGTTCGAGCAGGTAATCCAGACTGTCTTCCACGGTTTCCCACCATTCCTGGCCCATTTTTTTGCCCAGTTCCTGGAAGATCTTGTGATCCTGCCAGCACTCGCCGATCTCTACGCATTTCTGTCTCGCCAGGACAAAGCCGTGCCGTTTCCAGTTATCAGCCACGTGGTTTGATTCAAGCCAGGTAGCGGCAGGCAGAAAAATGTCCGCCAGTTCGGCGGTGGGTGTCAGAAAAAAATCGACCGCGACCAGAAATTCCAGTTTTTTCAAGGCTGCATATGCCTCGCCGGCATTGGCCCTTGTCATGACCGGATTGGTTCCGCACAATATTCCTGCCTTCAGTTGATAAGGCTTCCCGGTCAGAATAGATTCCCAGGCCACCTTGGGGGTTATAAAGGCTACCCTGGCACCAAGTTTGTACCGATCGCCCCCCAGCCTCTTTGCTCGAGCTTCCTTCGAAAGATCCTTGTGCCGGGAAAACTCGGAAACCGTCCTCGTGGGCGGATTGACATAAAGGACATTTCCCCCGGGAGTATCCAAGTTCCCTGTTGCCGCCATGAGCCCGGTCATGGTGCGGGTGCAATCAGCACAGTTATTGGTCTGTTCGGTGGGGACACCCCAATGGATGCATGCAGGCTTGGTCGTGGCATACATTCGTGCTGCCTTCCGGATCAGATCCTTGTCGACCCAGGTGATTTCCTGCACCTTCTCGAGTGGATATTCCCTGACCCTTTCCTTGAAGGCATCCCAGCCGTTAATATGGTTTGCCGTGAATTCCTTATCATAAAGCTCCTCTTCCAGGATCACGTGATGGAAACCCATGGCCAGAGCGGCGTCCGTTCCCGGTCGAAGCTGGAGCCACAGGTCCGCCTTCTTGGTTATAAACCCCTTTCGAGGGTCTATGGAGATGAGCTTGGCCCCTCCCTTGTAAGCCTTCCAGAAATCCACGCCCTTGTATTCATCAGGATTGGTCCACTGGGGATTGCAGCCCCACATGACAATACATTTGGGTCCGCCCCGGTAGTCACAAATCGGCAGAGTCCCGCAGGTGATCAGGGTTGAAGCAACTCTCGAGACATAGCACATATGCCCGGCCGTGAGGACGTTAGGGGTGCCCAACTGGTTGGCGAACCGGTAGAGATGGCTCTCATAATCCCTTCCGGTCCCCTGCCCGACCACAATCGACTCCGCCCCGTATTCGTCGATGACAGCCTGGAACTTCGAAGCGACAGTATCAAGTGCCTCATCCCAGGAAATGTTCTGCCATTTCCCTTCCACTTTCTTCATGGGATGAAGAATCCTGTCCGGGTGATAAGCCAATTGCGTGATAGCCAGGCCCTTGCTGCAAAGCGTTCCATAACTGATAGGAGAATCCGGATCCCCCTCCACTTTGATTACCTTGCCGTCTTTCACATGAGCGATGACACCGCATCCCCCATGGCAATTACGACAGGCCGTCCTAATTTTCTTGACTTCCGCCATTGTTTCCCTCCTTAAAATAGATCATAGATCTTCGACCTCAGCGATGTCTGAAATCCCGAATTGCAATGCGTGGGTAAAACTCAATATGCATTGCGCATTTTTTTCGATTGCGGGAACGCCTCCCCCCAAGAGCTGTAGCTCATGGACAAGGTTTTCAATTCCATCTATCTTGGTCTTCATCTGCCGTAAGAGATCACCATTCGTGCCAATCATGATGCCTCACCCCCTTTCATCTCCCTGAGGTCCCTGAACCTCTTCGATTTCAGAGTATACCTGGGTAGGGCTCCGGGTTTCAGCGGGCGAATGAGAAACCGCAGATTTGTCTTCATCTTGAGCCTTTCAGAGATCCTTTTCATAAGCTCTTTCATGACCTCTTCTCCAATCTCCTGTTCC
>JBAPTR010000135.1:0-8527 GCA_049282265.1 Desulfatiglandaceae bacterium
ATGTAACACTGAGCCGTGCCATGTCCCTGGCGGTTTTCAAAACTTCGAAGGCCAGGTCGTTTTGCTGTTCGTTACTCACATTTTCGGCTTTTTCATTGACCATGTTGCATATTTTTGCCGCATCCTGTTTGCTCAGGCCTGCTGTAAGAGCGCCCGCCAGCATTTTTTCCAAATGACTTTTCCGGGCCTTCTGGTGTGAAAGCAGTTTCGCCTGCGCGTAAGCAAAGGCGTATCGGGACCGCACGACCTCCATAGCCCGCACAATCTTTTCGTCCATTACGTCTTTGGCCATTCCTTCAAAGGCTTTGTTGACAATTGGCTTTGTCGGCAAATTCTGCCGGCGGGCTTGCATCACGATCAACTGGGCCTTCAGGATTTGCTCAAGGTTAAAGTGGTTTTGCAACATGGCCCGGGTGATCTTTACCGCCTCATCGCTTTTTATGCCGAGGCCAATCATCTGGCGGGTGCTTGCTTTCAGCTCTTCGGGGGTCGCCAGCGGCAAACGGTTATCCACCATGTCTGCAAAGCTGGCGGATGCAAAAAGCAAGAGCCAAAATATCGTTACCAATGTCTTTTTCATATCCCTATTCCCCGGCGCAATAAATTAAATGCCCGGCACACACAAAGGTCACATCTGCGGGACAAAGATACAGTTTTCGGTTCCAAAATCATCTTTTTCTTTCGACTTACACTCAGGCAAGTAAACACTCCCATCAACCGTGTAAAAATATCTGAACTCCCGGGTGGCCGGCACAGTGATTTTCCACGTATCGGCATTTATTTTCTCAGCCCGGTGAGGTGAAAAATTATCTAGTGATGTCAATATGTTGACACACCTGGCATCGGGCATCCTGAGATACAAATTTACGATGTCTGCGTTCAACCTGTAATAGTGTGCCGCGCAACCGGCCTCCAGCAACAGGCAACCGCCGATAATTAACCCAATAATTTGTTTCACGTCTGCCGGGTCACCTCAAGAACCGAGTTTTCTCCCCCAAAATCATCTTTTTCGCGGGTCAATATGGTTGGATCCGCCAGCTGGCGCTTCCCCTCAAGAATGTAGCTGAATCGGTATTCGCCCGCCGGGAGATCAAAGGTTATCTCCCAATACCCGCTGTTGCCGGCCCTGTTCATCGGAACCGCTTTCCAGTTGGTAAAACCGCCGGTAATTGCGACCTGTTTGACCCCTGGCTGATAAATAACAAATCTGTGAGCGGCAGGCAATCCCTGTTTTGTGGGCACCAGTAGCAAAAATATCAACAATGCAGCGGCCAGCCCTGAGGCAAAGATACCGATTGGACGCAGGGGGGGAAAAACCTTTTTTTCTCTGGGCTGAACCCTGAGCGGCGGGACATGGTCCACCACTTTCGAACAAATTGTTTTTTCCTGCCGGAGCAAATCAACCGTTTCAGCTTTAAACGGGCAGTTGTCATATATCGTCTCGACGAAATCGATTTTATTGTCCAGATCCAGTTCATCATCAATGAACATGCTGATCAAATAGTCTTTCATCATTCACCTACCTGTATAATTTTTCTAAGCTTCAACCGTGCCCGGTGTATCTTCACTTTCACGTTGGCTTCGCTGATTCCTGTAATCGAGGCAATCTCCCGGTAGGACAACTCCCTGCTCACGGCCAGGGCCAGGATATCGCGCTCATCGTCGTTGAGCTTCTCCATGGCGGCAAGCACCTGCCGGTACTGTTCGCGCACCATGAAATGGCGCTCCCGATCATCATCAAAATGGTTCCGGTTCGCCCGAAATTTATCACTTCGGATCTTCCTCCGCATGTTATCATAAATTAAATTGCGGCCAATGGTATAAAGGAGGGCAGCATTCTCAGAATCCTTTCCATAGCGTTCCAAATAGCGGGTAAAGCTTTCCTGCATAATATCGCCGGCGAGGTAGTAATCTGCCGTACGGCGCATGAGATATGCAAAAAAAGTATCTTTGTGCTTATTATAAAATGCTTTGAATCTTCTCACCCTGGCTATATAACGTAATGCGGAGGGAAAAGTTACAACTTTTTTTCAGGAGAAAAGGGTAACCGGAGAATTATCAACACCGGGTGGCATGTTCATGAAAAGCGCTCAAGGTCCAGTGGCGCAACATCTATTGAGGTTTGGCCCGTGGCAATTTGGGAAACGATCTTCCCGGTTGCCTGTGCCGTGGAAACACCCAGCATGCCATGACCTGGACCCTTCGCCGGGTGGGGTTCGTGATGATCGCGGGCTTTCTGCTCCATATCGTCTACCTTTTAGCCGGCAACACATTCACCCATTGTCTTCGAGTCGCCGTGAAGGTTATTCCATCAGAGCCTTCTTCAGGGCGGCCCTTGCCAGCAGCCTCGTGGAATCGAGGGTAGGCAGGGGACAGTCCTTTGGGTCCACGATGAGGGGGATCTCGGTACACCCGAGGACCACCGCATCACACCCTCTCTGCTTCAGCTTTCCGATGACATCGTTAAAATAGAGTCTGGATGGTTCCGGGAAAATGCCGTTCACCAGTTCTTTGAAGATGATGGCGTCGATCCTTTCTCTTTCATCTTCTTCCGGTATCGTGCAAGAAATACCGAATTTCTTCAGGGTCCCAGGATAGACCGGGCCGGTCATGAGGTACTTCGTCCCGGTTATGCCGAGTTTGCTGAACCCGCGTTCCCCGGCTTCTTCTCCCACGGCATCGGCAATGTGGATCCAGGGGATGGGGGACTCCTTCTCTACGAGATCGAATGCCTGGTGTATGGTGTTGTCCGGACAGACGGCGAATTCCGCTCCAATCCGGGCCAGTTTTCGGGCCGAAGAGAGCATGAGCCCGGCGACGCCTTCCCAGTCCCCCGGACGGATATGGACCATGTACTCCGCAAGGGGGTGCGTGTGCATGGAGACCTCAGGGTGGTTGTGCTCGCCCATGAGCGCAGGGGCTTCCGCGCAGAGGGTGCGGTAACAGAGCGCAGCGCCTTCCGCGCTGCAGGCGACGATTCCCACGTGTTTAGACACTATTTTCTCCTTTTTCTAACCTGCCTGTCCTTTACCGACAACAAATTTCGCGGTAAAATATCTCTTGCGGATTGCTCCCGCTTCCTCCGCGATCCACCTTTCAAGGCCTATGCTCTTGATTCGACACAGATTGTAGACTTTTATGTTGTGGGGATACCTGGCAGCGCCATCGGCAGTCGGAGCCAAAAAGGCGCAGGGAAAATCTCCACAATCGCAGCACAAAGCCACACCCTTATCCTCGACACAATTCAGGGTGGCACAGCCTTCCCGGTCCAGGTGAAAGTGTTGTCCATCCTGCTCCCTGCACCCCTTACAGGCAATCTCTTCTCTCGGCACCCCCATTTTTTCATGAATCCGCGACATAAGCTCCTCCGTCACATTCTCCTCGTAAAGCTCACAATTAAAGCAGTCCAGCCCGCAGGGGGCTGTCAATGCCTTTTTGACCATCATATTTTTCCCCTCTCATGAACTATTTCAGGTCTTTGAACTTCCAAGGAAGTCGTGGCTCCCAAGAGCCAGGCAAACGGCATATTCCTGAAGCTACGCTCCCTCCGTCGTCCATGACTCCGGTCACTGCGGATTTCGGCCCTTCCACTGTCCTGTTCCAGGGTCGAAATGACGCCGCTTCAGGAATATCCCGTTCACCTGTTCTTCATATAAAACCCTATAGCGTCCTAACTCGAACCTCAGAAGGAAAACCTGAGGGTCTTTTTCTTACGCCTTCGAGGGCCACGCCCTCGTGTTTCAAGAGCCATTCCTTCCGCCACAATCCACCAGCGTAACCCGTCAGGCTGCCGTCACTTCCGATGATGCGATGGCATGGAACGACAAGGGAGATCGGGTTCCGGCCGTTGGCGCCACCCACCGCACGCACCGCCTTCGGGTTGCCGATGGCTCGGGCGATGTCACCGTACGAAGCCATTTGGCCGAATGGGATTCTGAGTAATTGGCGCCATACGGCTTTCTGGAAATCGGTCCCCTGCGGGTCGATGGCCAGGTCGAATTCCAACCGGGTTCCGTTGAAATACTCTTCAATCTGTTGAACGGCACCCTGCATTATTCCACTGGATGCATAGTGGTCGCGATACCTTTCTACAAAATCCAGAGCAACCACAGCCCTGGAAGTTCCGGCAATTTCAATCAACCCGATGGGCGACTGGTAATACCCGAAGCATAACGCGTTCATCTTCGATAATTCCTCCCTTTAAGACAAATTCCTTACCACAGAGATAGTATGCCGGATCCCTTTCCGTGGATCTCCGATTAGCAAATTGCTGTTTCCTTGTTTGTTCAGAATGTTTTCTGGACAAACAAGGAAGGCTGTTCTCTGTGCGCTTTGTGACTCTGTGGTGAACAAATCGTAGACCGAATAGGCCCCGTAATCATGAATAACAAAGCTTAGCACAAATCAATGTCAAAAAATACCATGGCATTCCCATGCAATACCAGTTCCAGGACCTCTTGGGAAAGACCGGCCCTCTCCAGCCATTTGAGTTCCCGGTCCCAGGCATAGGGGATATTGGGAAAATCCGATCCGTACATGATGCGGTCAGGCCTCATCTCATGTATCGGAACCCGAATCCCCGGAACAAGGTAATCCGTCAGGGCCATGGCCGTATCCAGCCAGAGATTGTCGTATTTTTCTATAAGCGTTCCGTATGGCTGTATCTCATCAAGACCGAGATGCGGCACGCATAGCTTGAGGTTTGGAAAATTGCTGAGCACCGCTTCGATCTTTTCGGCCTTGCAGAGTTCATAAGGATCACACTTGTAGGCTGGGCTCTTGGGCTCCCTTCCCGCGTGGATCACCACGGGTTTTCCCTCAGATGCGCACAGGTTGTAGATGCGATCCATTTCCTCGCTGTTCATGTCGAAACACTGGACATGAACATGGAACTTCGCACCCTTCAGCCCCGAATCAAACGCCTCCCGCAGGATCCCGACGCTCCCCTCTTCCCCTGGGAAAACAGTCGCCATGCCGGTGACCCTGTTCGGGAACTTTCGGCATTGGAGGACCATATAACGGTTCAATTCACGCGCCATTCCGGCCCGGTGGGCGTACTGGAAGGCCACCACGTGCCGAACACCCCTCGAGAGCAGATATTCCAGAACATCAGGTGATTTGAACCGGTAACGTATGGGCCAGGCGTTGTGATCAAACCACTCCCAAAGGGCTTGAAAAATACCTTGAGGGAAAATGTGTACGTGGGCATCGATAACGGGTGGGAAATGGACCGGGACTTGAAGGTCTTCCCTGTCATTCAAGGACGGAAGCGGCAATTTCATTTTCAACAGGTTGTCACTCATCCCTGTTTTTCCACCTTCCGAAACAGGTTTAGGATAGCTGCTCGCAACGCCCGGGACGGGATCCACCTGGAAGCTCTCCTACGCGTTCTCTGCGAGGAACCGGTTGAGTTCGGTTTCCCACTCTCTCATAAGACCCACGTATTGGTCCCTGGTAAAGGCCTCCACGAATGCCTCTCCCGCATTGCTCAGGGCCGTGTACCCATACGTTACATCGGCGTAAGTTCTCCCACCTTCTGTCGGTCTCAGACGGATCTCGATTTTCCCGACAGTCAGACCCGGCGTTACCTTTACAAACCGGACAAGATACCTGTCCGGATCCCATTTGGTCACTACCCATATGGAATCATCAGGCCGGTCCGGCATTACAAAAACACAATCCTGCTCCACATAGCCGGATTCAGTAACGACCAGCTTCGGATTCCATCCCTTGACCCATTCCGTCTCGCGAACCGGACAGAGGAGCGGAAATACAGCAGCAGGAGGGGCCACAAGCGTTTGCGTGTAGGTGTGTCTGACCTTGACCGGTCGAGATATTTTCATTTGCGATCACCTTTGATGAAATCGTGAAAAGCCCGGTCATCAGGACCTTTTGGCCCGCCTGACCTCGCGACCCTTACATCAGTCCCCTCTTTCAAGCTATCGAAATCATCCCTGGTCCTGCGGGACTTGAAAGCTTCCTCGGGGTTCATTTCAGTCCTCAACAATGCTTGTTTGCGTTTCGATCAGAGAAGCGTAAAACGATGGGCGTCGATCTTCAAGTAGATGGTTCCTGTCCGTCATCAGCTTGCTCCTTGCAAGGCCTATATCAATTTCAGCCAGGTAGAGTTCCTCCCTGTCTGCCGACGCGCGATAAATGCATTCCCCCTTTGGCGTCACCACTTGGCTCCGTCCTGTAAATTCAAGGGTACCCCGCGGGCGGGCGTCTGAACCGAGCCGATTGCTCGTCACGGAAAAGACTCCATTTTCAAGGCTCCTTGTCAGCATGGCATTCTGACAGACCGGCAGGACCAAATTCGATGGGTGACACAGGATATCTGTTCCTTTCAGAGCCAGCACCCGAGCCACCTCGGGGAAGGCCCAGTCGAAACACACCATCATACCGATTCTTGCTCCCCTGACCGCCACAGGCGTAAGTGGCGTATCTCCGGGATCGAAGCATTCCTTTTCCGTGTTGAAAAGGTGGAGCTTCCGATAGGTATGGACGAGGCCCTGGGGACCAATGAGGAGGGCACTGTTGAAGGCCTTATCATCACAACGTTCAGCGAATCCTGTGACCAGGTAAAGGTTCCGCTTGCGGCACAACTGGACCAGGCCATCGACTGTTGGCGAACGCCCGGTATCTTCGGCCAGAGAAAAGACTTCTGCACGGTCCTGGAAATAATAACCCGTGAAGGCCAGCTCAGGAAGGACGATAAGGTCCGCTTCGACTCCATTAAGGGCGGAGAGCACCTTTTCGAGGTTTGATTCTACTTCACCAAACCCCGGTTCGAACTGATAAAATCCTACTTTCAACATTAAATAAGGCCTCAAAACAGGAAAGAAGAAAGTCGGGGGGGAAGCTCCGCCCTGCATGGTCAGTCATCTCATCTCGCATGATCATGAAGTCCTTTCTCCATTCATACGTATGAACCGGAACACCGATCAGAATAGTAGGAAAAAACAACGGGCATGTCAAACACGATTCAGGACAGCCATTGATCCGGCGAGACAGAGGGGTAAGGTGAATTGAGAGGGTTTTGTTGATTTATTGTTGATGACTTCGTAAAAAGCTGGTTTATGCTGCAAGCGGCAGCCTATGAGGAACGAATTGGAGGAGAACCTGACACTCTTTTTCAGACCCTTTCTAAATACCTTGGGAGGGGATGGACGCCCATTTGGGGTTTAAGGGTAGCCATTGAAAAGTGCCAGGGCCTCTGGAGGCGTAAACCCCAAATAGCCGTCCAGGTCGGAGCCCGTGCCAAGTGCACTATGAGAAAGGGTCTGAAAAAGACTCTCAGGCCCTCCTCCTGGCTGCAGCAAATAAAATGGCTCGCTATGAGGATGCAGCGCAACCCTTTGATTTGCAAGGAAAACGAAAATCACACTTTTCGGTTTCCGTCAGTAAAAAGTCCAGGGACGGACTTTTTACGGTTCCATCATTGTTGATAAAGCTGATGATATTCCATGACCTTTGCAACATAGTATCGCGTGTGTTTGAAAGGAGGAATCCCGTTATACTCCCTCACTTTTCGACTCCCGGCGTTGTAGGCTGCGATGGCCAGTTTGATATTTCCATCGAATTGGTCCAGGAGCTGTCTAAAGTACCTGACTCCGGCGTCGATATTGAGTTCGGGATCGAAGCTGTCTTCCACACCCAAGGCCTTGGCGGTCCTGGGCATGAGCTGCATCAATCCCTTGGCACCTTTCCTGGATACCGCCTTCGGGTTATAGCTTGACTCCGCCATGATGATTGCCTTCACCAGGGAAGGATCGACCTCATATCGCCCTGCAGCCTTTTGAATGATCTGATCGAAAGGGTGTTCAGTCGTCTCGTCCTGATACAAGGACAGGTTTTCTTCAGGTTCACCGACAGGAGCCGTTTGGGCCGGACGGGTCGAAAGATCCACTCTGGAAGGCAGAGAGGGAAGCACGCTCAATTTTGGGCCTGGTCCTGCCTGGCCAAAATCCATCGGTTGGGGCGAACCAGGGACGGAGATCAACACTTCGCCTGCATCCATGTTTGCCTCTTCAGATGATTTTACCTCCCCAAGCAGGGTTTCATTGTCTGAATGGACCAGTCCCTCTTCGTTCTCCTGATTACGAATACCGAATAGTACCAATCGTATCTCTTCGGAAACCGTATCGCCGGGCTTCTCCCCCATACTGAAATGAGGCGTACCCACCGCAAGGATCATGAGACACAAAATGACCCACTTGGTCACATGCACAAAAGGGGAGCCTATGTATGATACCTCTTTCACCGATAACTGTCCTTTGCTATGAAATGACTTGTCGCTGAACATTGATGGAACTCCAGGAACTCAATCCCTCGCCTTTTTAGGCACGCAACCCGCAACGTGGTATTTGCATTTTTCACTTGACTATTAAAGCCAAAATCATGCCAAAAAACGTATATGAGTTTTTGTCAATAATATCGGTTTGTTATCCAATTGGCCCACGTTGATGCCCGGGGGATAACATTGTATCTATGAATTGATACTCCATTTATATGTATCGTATTACAC
>JBAPTR010000136.1:0-4410 GCA_049282265.1 Desulfatiglandaceae bacterium
AGGCCCTCCATAAGCGTCCAGCAGCGCATGCCCCATCTCGTGAACGACAGTGCGACGGAGAACTTCCTTTCGTGTGTATCCCTTTCCTCTTGGATTGGATCCAATGTTCCAGATTTCGCTTTCTTCCGAACACTGATAGGCACCATGAGACTCGGTATCTTTACAAAAGAAGAGACTGTTGAACTCCACCGTGCCATAATCGGTGATGTTTCCCTGTGTATCCTTAGTGAAAATCGGGGGAATCGTATAATTACTATCGTTCAGGTTCATGGGGCTGAGGCGTAAAGTAGGAGGAATGTGGTCGGCCATATCACAATCATTATAAGTGCAATTCAGCACGACGGGTGTCTCCCCCACAGTGATACCCGGGTATGCGCCTTCGGTAAAGTAATTATGTAAAGGAAAGGGATAGATCAGTGACTTGTAATATTTGTACAAATCATGATTTGACCCGGAAAACGTTTCATTCGGTGTATAGCCCTTGGTGTCCCAGTACCAGGTGGATCCTTCTTTTTCAAAAGAGGTGTGCCCCTGGTTGTTCGATCCATAGGTACAAACCGTCGCGGATCCCATATACCTGACTGCCAATATGTCACAGGGGATATTTTGACCTTCTGGATCGTAATCATAGCTCTTCATGGGAGCATAAAGATTATTCGAATCGCCGATGACCACGATCTCGATCCCTGCATTCACGAATGGCGTTAAAGGCAGCAGGGTTACAAATTCCGGCCAGTATACATCGGCAGGGGTAGGACCCTTCATGCTGGGTTTGACAAACAGCGTTTTCATGGATTTATTTGTGTGCAGAATATTGTCTTCCATATCATTAGGTATGCCGTCGCTGTCATCATCATCTGTATTGGGGAAAGGAGGTCCCGAATAAGATTCTGTCGTGAAGCTGAACGAATCCGACATGGCATTACCTGCCAGGTCCGAGGCGTCAACTGTTACAGTCACCGTTCGTTCATACTTGCTAGGAGGCTCAGACAGAATAAGAGCGTAGGTCAGGGTAAAGTCGGAAGTATTGCCGGTAATAAGAGGAGTGACATTCGCACTTTCTACCGTCATAACGATTGTGCCCTGATCCACACCACTGCCCGTGTCCGCCACATGCACGATAATATCGGTGTCGGTGGGTGAAGCTGTGGTGTTTGATGGCTCGGTCATCTCAGCTGTAGGCGCAGAAATATCTGTTGTAGTTTGGTGAAACTCGTATGCCCCCATATCTACAACAGCACTACTGTTACCGTCGCCATCGACGACCCTTGGCTCTCCATCAAGATCGGATGTTATACCAGATGGGATGAATGTGTTGTTACCTGCATCGATACAGAGAGATCCGGCCTGTAGATGAAAATCACCAGATGCCGGGGTCACGAAAAGAGGATCTACATCAATGTTGCCTGTTCCGGGATAACCTCCTTGTATATTGCAATAGTTGACAACCGTCGTAGCAGCATCTATGTGGTGTATTTCGTCATGTCCTGGATTGTCGTTCCAGAGAATGCAGTTGGTCATTGTTACATTTGACATTTGACCGTTCAACGCGTCGCCGTCACCAACAGTAGTAATATTTCCCCAGAACGTGCAGTTGGTAATAGTGTCGGATGTTTCCCAGATGGCAATTGCGGCGCCGCCTCCTTCCGCACTATTTGTCCAGAATGAGCAATTGGTTATCATGTTTGAGGATTTCCCGCTGGAAATTGCCCCGCCTCCGAAGGCAGAATTGCCTGAAAAAGTACAATTGTTTATCATGAGTGAGGAGTCACTGATATAAATTGCTCCGCCAGAAGAATAAGCCGAGTTTCCATCGAAGGTGCAATTGGTAATGGTGGCGTTAGAGTTCCCACGGCTAGAAATTGCTCCACCTTCTTCCGCACTATTCCCGATGAATGTACAATTGTCTATAAGGGGTGAGGAATTCCAGTTCCCAAGGGCGCCTCCGTACATCGGTTCGCTAATTCCTGTAAAAATGCAGTTTCTTATGGTAGGATTACAATTCATATTAAAGATACCACCGCCTTCTGTGGAGTAGCCCAAGTCACCATTGGTAATAGTAAAACCATCGATGGTTGCATCAAAAGTGAGCACAAAACAATGAGTTGCAACAATAGCGCTATTTCCATCCACCGTGGTTATATTCGTTTGCCAATTCCGATCACTCCATTGAGGGTCAGCCAGGCTATCAGGAAATCCTCCATAAATAGCAACTGATTTATTTGCCTGAATTGAAGAAGTGATATTATAGTTACCTTCCATTACCCAGATCTGGTCTACACCATCATTGGCTGTGTTTATTGCCTGCTGGATAGTCGCAAAAGCATCAGTCCAACTATCTCCGCTATTTGAGTCCGAACCATCGGGCTTCACGTACCAGACAGCCGATAAAGCATAAGTCGAGAATACCAGAAGAACGATAATAACACCTGCAAGCATAAAAAATATCTTCTTTTTCATTGTTCGTCCTCCTTTAACCAAAAGCATACATTTGATAACGTGAATGAAATTGGGGCTGTTTGACAATTGGTTCAATTCCTTGAAATGAATAGATAATTTCTCTTGTTTTGGTCACATAAACGGTCCCCCCGAAGGTTTTGGCATAAAAACGGACATCTTTGCCCATCTGCCCCTCATTGGCTATAAAGGGCATTTGGACCTTCATCACTTTTTGGATAACCGCTTTCTTGTCTACCTTCTCCATTTTATCAGCAGGACTCGGTTGAACATGGGCCTGTGAAGGCTTGTTATCCGGGTAAAGATTCTCTGCCAATGCTTTGGATTTGGCATGGCCAGACATGGACTTGTTGGCCCCGTATGCAGACAGTCCCATGATAAAGATCAGACTCACTAAAATGACTCCCAGAGTTTTCACCGGGAATGTCCTGAGTCTTTCCACGGCCAGGTATTGATGTATTATTTTATCCATTTTGTCCCCCTTTTGTTTTCACCCGGTCATCATTCCAGGGGCAAAAACTGACGTAACACCTTAACAAAAAACTTCGTTCTTACAGTATCTTTCTAAAAGCAAACCGCTGTTCCCAACTCAATATATTGCGATTTTAAAACATTTTTCCCGGCTAATCTGTTCCTGTATAAAATATGGGTTCTAAGCGACACGGAGAATTTCTTTTCCTGAGACAAAGGATAGACCCGGATTCCTCTTATCAGCGAACGATTTTAATTTGTCGTGAGCCGCCGAAGTACGAACCGCTTGTCATCCTGCCGGAAATACGTGCGGGGTACATCTGACCCACTGTTACAGCCCCCAGGCTGTTGACAGCCTCTTTTTTGTTGAAAAACGCCAGCAGATAATGCTTTTTCTTCAGAAAAGAGTACAACTTCAACACATACTTGGCCGCCACGTTGTTCAACTTGATTCCCTCCTGCTGGTAATCATCCACTGATTTTCCCTCTTCAGGCCAAATGGCGACCTTTACATTCGGAAGCAAATACCTGCCATTCTGCCAGACTATTCGCCACTTTTCTGGAAGTATATTCACATCGGTGGACCCCTCAACATAAAAATATTGGGTCTCGGATTTCAACACCCCCAGCCACTCATAGTTGTTGATGTCGCAAGGATCACCGGACTCGCCCTTAAACACCATGGCCGACAGCTGCACCTGGGCCGAGTAATATCCGGGCAGAACCATCTCGTAAAAATCACGAATGTCAGCCGTTTGCGACAT
Organism: Desulfatiglandaceae bacterium; assembly: GCA_049282265.1. Taxonomy (GTDB): domain Bacteria; phylum Desulfobacterota; class DSM-4660; order Desulfatiglandales; family Desulfatiglandaceae; genus CAYUCJ01. The sequence continues at coordinate 3,693 of JBAPTR010000136.1, forward strand.
CCCCTGCCAGCCTGTCGGCAGCACCTCACAGGCGGCTGCCCGGATAACACGACCTTCATAAAGGATAAACGGCACAGGAGGCGCATCCGGAAACTCATCATGAAACTCATCGTGTCTTGCCAAAAGCAGATTGCCGGCAGGGTCTATCACCCGCATCTCCATGTAATAGATAATGGAGCTGAACCCCTGACTGATCAAAATGTCTTTTCCTGATTCATTCGTTACTGCGATATCAACCCCCACAGGATCGCCGTAGCCGTAAAAAGAGTTGTCAAAGTTTAAATCAATATGGATCGCAGGCGCTTCTGACCACGCTATACAAACCGGGCCCCAAAAAGCCGCGATTCCAATAAGAATCAGAAAGCTCAGAATTGATTTCGTTTTCATATTAAACCTCCTACTTTATAGTGGGCCCTAATGAACCTTATTGTGAATTAATTTCCGGATGTCCTTTGAGCCTCCAGATGCGTGATAGCAGCTTCCGGGGCCGGAGCCAAAATCATGCATCTCCCAATCTTCGACGCCTGCAAACATGATGCAGTTCGGATTTGTACAATGATCTCCCAGACAGTTCGGACCTGTGCAATTTAGAGGCCCTCCATAAGCGTCCAGCAGCGCATGCCCCATCTCGTGAACGACAGTGCGACGGAGAACTTCCTTTCGTGTGTATCCCTTTCCTCTTGGATTGGATCCAATGTTCCAGATTTCGCTTTCTTCC
>JBAPTR010000137.1:0-5376 GCA_049282265.1 Desulfatiglandaceae bacterium
AAAACAGATTTCAGGCGGTCTGCAGTCTCTCATCGTCCTTCTTTACTTGATTGATGTGACAAAGTCAACTTTTCAAGTTGCCTGGGTTCAAATCTGTGGATATTCTCTTGGAAAAGCTTTCAGGTGAATGGCTTAGAGGAAGACCTCACGATCGAAGATAGGGTTTCGATGCAATTTGATCCTTCCTGTTTGATCCGGGATGCAGAGATAGATTTTGTTGGCATGCAGGTCGATTCTGCAATATATTTTATGTTGTTTGGTGTAGAATCTCATTTTATAATCAGAAAGATCAGGAGATGTATGGATAACTTATGGGACTACTGAAAACCCTTCTTGGGTCGAAACCTGAAAGACATGAGCAAAAGGGAGATGCCTGCGTCAGAGTCTCGGGTTGGGGCATGGCCATAGTGGCCTATGGAGCGGCCCTGGACGCCCTTGCAAAGACGGCGCCCGGAGAGGCCGCATCCAAGGCGAGAATCCTTGAAAAGCTTCATGTATCCATGGAGGCCCTGGCGCGTGAACATGTGCAGACCGCCGAAGAACTCATGGAATCCGGACATGAGGAAGATGCCCGGGAATTGCTCGAACTGGCCTTGGACTTGGCGAGGGATACGGCATTAAGCGCGGACATCAAGAATAGACTGCGGGGAGTGGATCGCCCGACGTCAACGGCCATTCAAAGGGACACCACCGCATCCGAACCGTTACCCCTGGTCGACGAACAGGAAGATGCCGGTGGCAGCGACGATGAAACCTTTATGGCTCTTTGCGGTCTGTTGCCTCAAGACGTACGATCAGCCTATGTCTCCTACGGCTCCTCTTTCAGGGCGGGTTATCTGGCGCTGAATCAAGGGAATTTCGAGTTTGCAGCCGATGCCCTGTCCCGCGCCATGGAAGAGACGCCCTCTCCGGCTTCGTTCATTCCCCTCGAGCTGGCCACGGCCCTCTTGAATCTACAGCGTCTGGATGAAGCGAGGGAATGGCTGGAAACCTTTCTTAAGCATCATCCTGACGCGCTTCCCGGATATCAGGTCCTCTGTGAGGTATTCTGGGAAATGGGGGCCTTTGAGCGGGCCGAGGCGCTTCTTGAAACCTGCCCTGAAGAGCTGAAAGACTCTTTGGCCTACGTTTTGATTCGCGGCGAAAGCCTGTCTCAGGCCGGCGGACATTCGGAGGCCGCAGCATTTTATCAGGCCTTCATAAATGAATACGGTCGGCACGACGCCGTTTTAAGGGCCCTGGCCGGATCATACGAGGCCCTTGAAAACCTTGAAAAGGCGCGTGAGCTCTATATTGAAATCATGAATCAGTGCCGGAGCTGCCAAACGAGCGAAGATCTCCTGGTCAAAAGAAAACTTGCCGATATCAGCTTTGATCTGAATGAGCGGAACACGAAGGTCCTGGAATTGTATCTGTCCCTGGCCCAGGAGGACCCTTCCAACCGCCCCTTCTATTTTCAGAGGATCAGTGAAATCTATGCAGCAATGGGTAACAGAGAGGAGGCCCTCCGGTTCCATGGGTTTGCCCGGCAGGTCACTGAAGGAAAGGAATAGCACCATGTCTTTTAAACCGAGTTTTACAGCCCCGCCCAGGATTCCGGAAAATGCCCTCTGGTTTCTCTTTCACGGCCAGAAGCTGCTTACAAAAGAGCAAGGCGATCGTTATCTCATTCCGCGATCCCGGGACCTGCAGGCCCTTGATCCAAGACCTGAACCCTTGCATTACCTCGGATCACTGGAGGGGCGACCATGCTACGCCGGGGAGATGCCTGCAATGACACTTCCCCCGACGCCATTTGCACTCAAGGGGATCCGATCCCTTTTCGAGCATCTTGAAGAGCCTTTGATCGGGGTCGCGGGTCTGGCCAACCAGCTGGTCCTCTGGGACCGCAATCACCGCTTTTGTGGAAAGTGCGGCCTGGGGACGGAAGACAAGGCGGATGAAAGAGCCAAGGTCTGTCCCGGTTGCGGGCTGATCAGTTACCCCCGCCTCTCGCCTGCCATGATTGTGGCCGTGGTTAGAGAAGACCGGCTCCTGCTTGCCCACTCTCAGCGCTTCCCAGGCAGGTTTTACAGCGTCCTGGCCGGGTTTGTAGAGCCGGGAGAAACCCTTGAGGAATGCATTCGCAGGGAGATTGGTGAAGAAGTCGGCATAGAGGTCAAGAACATTCGCTACTTCGGCAGCCAGCCATGGCCCTTTCCGGATTCCCTTATGATCGCCTTTACCGCCGAATACGCGAAAGGAGAGATCATCGCTGATCCTGCTGAAATTGCCGATGCGGGCTGGTTCTCAGTGGACAACCTTCCTCCCATCCCCCCGAAAATCAGCATTGCCCGGCAATTGATCGACTGGTTTACGGAGAGCCGGAAGAATGAGGAGGTTCGGGGGGCAGGTCTTGAGACTTGCATATCGCAGTGATTCCTGCTTGTCATCTTTTGAACAGGAATATGATAGTCCGCCACAACATGGTCCTTTGAGCCAGTTTCAAAAAGTCCCCATGTAACCCACATATGGAGGACACGATAGTCCTTCATGGCCACGGAAGCAAAACTCGTGACAGAACAAATAAGATTTCCCAGAAAACTGACTCACCTGTGACCGTGATACAAAGGGTATGCTCGACAGAGATCTTGCTGAGCTTTATGCGGTTGAGACACGAACGTTGAAACAGGCAGTCAGAAGAAACATTAAACGGTTTCCGGCCGATTTCATGTTTGAACTGTCATATCAGGAATATGGTAAGGCCTTTGTGTCGTATGAAAACCCCATGCGGACCCTTTCTGAATCCATGAAAGCTGATTTCTTTTTTGACAGGATGCCGATTAAGGACACCTGGGTTCCTTCAAGAACTGACATGTATAGGATCCTGGATCGCATGGACCAGAGCATCAGGGATAACCAGCCTGTTTATTTTCACTGCTGGGGGGGACGAGGTCGCACGGGGACCGTAGTGGGCTGCTATCTTGTCAGACATGGCTATGCTTCCAGCCGCAATGTGCTGAAGTGCATCAAAGAACTTCGCCGAGACACAGAGGATTGTGACATGCCCTCACCAGAAACGTCCCAGCAGATTGACATGGTTTTCTCATGGGTCGAGGGTGAATGAAAGAATGAGAAGTACCCGAAACCTGGAAGGGATGTAACAATAGCCAAAGGGGGATCTGGCCCCTTTTGTGGAGGATAACATGGCAGATGATATTTTCAGGGAATTGCAAGACCCATCCGGTGGAAGATGACAATTGTTTTTCACAACGTGAAACGGTTGGCATGAATGATGCAAAAACGCTCTATCAGTAACTGAGGTGTTCTCTCGGGCAACTGGTCCCCATCCACAAATGAGATAGTTTGTTCGAGATCAAGGCATGCGAAAATTTTAACCACAGGAATACATTGAGGTATTTCGAGGATTAAAATTTGAGCATAACGACGATATCGGGCAAAATAGCCAATTATGGATGGGCACTGACAGCCCGTAGCGAGGGACTTGATTCGCCCATCTGGCGCCCGTCTCCAGGATAAAAGCGATGTTACGGCCTTTTCCCCCATGGAGGTGAGTCTGTCGGAATGATTGAATGAGCTGTCAGGGAGGTTGCCCCATATAAATTATGGTGGTGTTCCTATGGAAATGATTCCCTAATTGATGAAAAGCTGACTGCCGATGAAGGAAACAAGCAAAGGAGCCGGACCGGAAGTTATAGATAGAAAACTTTTATATATTCCCATCATCCATACCGAAGCCGATATGGGAGGGCTCAGCGGCCCGGTGCGGCGAGCAGGCCTCCAAAAATTCGGTTTGAGAGGCTTAAAGAACAAAGCGAATATAATCCACAACATGTGGACGGTAATTGAAAAGACCATCGAGGGGCTGGACCTATCGTTTGAAAAAGTTCGCCTCTATCAAGACGGGTTGCCTGTTTGCGGCAATGAGTTCGGAATTGTTGCGGATCTGGCGGTGGAAAGCCGAAATCACCGGCTACTCATGCGTTTGATGGATAAAGGGGCCGTGATTATGGGGACCGAATCGTCGGAACTCCTGCTGAAAGAATATGAACTCGCAAAAAAAATTCTTAGTGCAGGCGGGAATTTGAAATCGATGAAGATCGAGGCACACCAGAAGCCGATGAGTGATTCCCTGCTGAAAAGGCGCGATCAATTCATCGCGGATCGAATCAACGATACACTATGCCCAGGGGAAACGGGAATATTGTTTTTAGGTATGCTTCACTCGCTGAGGCATTTGCTGGACGAGCAAATCAAAGTTGTTTATCCGGTCAATGGACAGTTCAGATAAGGGACCGAATGGCATGAAAGAAAACGGCATCAAGATTCTGGTTGTTGATGACGAGCAAGGAATCTGCAAGCTTCTCTCCCGTCTCGTGGAACAAGAAGGCTGCAAGGCCTTGGTGGCCAACAATGGTTTTGATGCGCTGAAATTGATCAAATCTGAACTGCCGGAAATCCTGTTTACAGATCTCAGGATGCCGGGCATGGATGGAATCGAATTGATGACGAAGGCAAAAGCATTGGATCCGGACCTTCCGGTCATTTTCATTACCGCCTATGCGGATGTTCCCGGCGCCGTCAACGCAATCAAAAAGGGCGCCCATGATTACCTGTCTAAACCTTTTGACCACTTTGAGATTCTCAGGGTCCTACACCGGGCATTGGCTGAGCGGAAGCTCAAACAACAAGTCAAGCACCTTTCCGGCCAATTGCAGCAGAAGCTCTCCCTGAGGGAGGCCATGGGGTCAAGTGAGGCGATCGAACGCATAATATCCGATGTGAAACAAGTCGCACAATCGGATTTCACAGTGGTCATTGAGGGGGAGACCGGTTCCGGAAAGGAGCTTGTCGCCCAGGCAATCCATGACACCAGTCACCGGTCCGGCACCCCATTTATCGCCATCGATTGCGGGGCCATTCCGGAGACGCTTTTGGAAAGTGAATTGTTCGGCCACGAAAAGGGCGCTTTCACGGGGGCTCTATCTCAAAAGCCCGGGAAATTCGAAATGGCCAAAGGGAGTACCTTGCTGTTGGACGAAATATTAAACCTGCCCCTGGATTCTCAGGGTGCCCTCCTTCGGGTGCTGCAAGAAAAGAAAGCCTATCGGGTGGGCGGAACCAAGCCTTATGATGTGGACGTACGGTTTTTGGTCGTCAGTAATAAACCCCTTGGAACCGCTGTTAAATCAGGCGCGTTCCGGAAGGATCTTTTTTACCGCCTGAATGAATTCAACATCCGGATTCCACCGCTTCGGGAGCGCCCGGGCGACATACCTTACCTGGTCTACCGGTTTTTAAAGATTACCAACTCCGAGTTGGAGAAAGACGTGAAAAAATTTTCCGAATTGGCCATCGATATTCTTTGCACCTACG
>JBAPTR010000138.1:0-19805 GCA_049282265.1 Desulfatiglandaceae bacterium
ATAGGGACCGAACTGTCTCACGACGTTCTAAACCCAGCTCACGTACCGCTTTAATTGGCGAACAGCCAAACCCTTGGGACCTGCTCCAGCCCCAGGATGCGATGAGCCGACATCGAGGTGCCAAACCGCATCGTCGATGTGAACTCTTGGATGCGATAAGCCTGTTATCCCCGGAGTACCTTTTATCCGTTGAGCGACGGCCCTTCCATTCGGAACCGCCGGATCACTAAGACCTACTTTCGTACCTGTTCGACCTGTCGGTCTCACAGTCAAGCTCCCTTATGCCTTTACACTCTTCGGCTGGTTTCCAATCAGCCTGAGGGAACCTTCGCGCGCCTCCGTTACGCTTTAGGAGGCGACCGCCCCAGTCAAACTACCCACCAGACACTGTTCCCGACCCGGATAACGGGCCAAGGTTAGAACCCTAAACAACTAAGGGTGGTATTTCAAGGTTGACTCCACCCCGACTGGCGTCGAGGTTTCACAGTCTCCCACCTATCCTACACATAATAGCCCAAAGTCCAATGTCAAGCTGTAGTAAAGGTTCACGGGGTCTTTCCGTCTTTTCGCGGGTAAACGGCATCTTCACCGCTAATTCAATTTCACCGAGTCCCTGGTTGAGACAGTGGGGAAGTCGTTACGCCATTCGTGCAGGTCGGAACTTACCCGACAAGGAATTTCGCTACCTTAGGACCGTTATAGTTACGGCCGCCGTTTACTGGGGCTTCGGTTCAATGCTTCTCTACCCGAAGATAGATAACAAGTCCCCTTAACCTTCCAGCACCGGGCAGGCGTCAGACCCTATACATCGTCTTGCGACTTAGCAGAGTCCTGTGTTTTTAGTAAACAGTCGCCACCCCCATTTCTCTGCAACCTCCTTCGGCTCCAAAAGCAAGTCTTTTCACCTAGTGGAGGCACACCTTCTCCCGAAGTTACGGTGTCAATTTGCCGAGTTCCTTAACCAGAGTTCTCTCGAGCGCCTTAGGATACTCACCCTGCCTACCTGTGTCGGTTTACGGTACGGTCACCAAACCAACTCGCTAGAGGCTTTTCTTGGCAGCATGGGATCAACCACTTTATGAGACAAAGTCTCTCGTATTCGCTTCTCGGTGTTGAATAAGAGAGCGGATTTACCTACTCTCTCCACCTACTAGCTTAAATCCGGACAACCATCGCCGGACTGGTCTACCCTTCTGCGTCCCCCCATCACTCAAACGCTAATTTGGTGGTACAGGAATGTTAACCTGTTTCCCATCACCTACGCCTTTCGGCCTCGGCTTAGGGGCCGACTAACCCTGAGCAGATTAACTTTACTCAGGAACCCTTAGGCTTACGGCGAGCGGGTTTTTCACCCGCTTTATCGTTACTCATGTCAGCATAGTCTCTTCCATTCAGTCCACTAGTCCTTACGGTCTAGCTTCAACCCACAATGGAATGCTCCCCTACCATTGCACGAATCCGAGGATTCATACAATCCGCAGCTTCGGTAATGTGCTTAGCCCCGTTATATTTTCGGCGCAGAATCACTTGACCAGTGAGCTGTTACGCTTTCTTTAAAGGATGGCTGCTTCTAAGCCAACCTCCTGGCTGTCTAAGCACTTCCACTTCCTTCTCCACTTAGCACACATTTAGGGACCTTAGCTGGCGGTCTGGGCTATTTCCCTCTCGACCACGGAACTTATCTCCCGCAGTCTGACTCCCACAATAAAAGTTAACGGTATTCGTAGTTTGGTTAGGTTTGGTAGTCTGTTAGGACCCCTAGCCCGTCCAGTGCTCTACCCCCGTTACTTAATTTGTGAGGCTATACCTAAATATATTTCGGGGAGAACCAGCTATCTCCAGGTTTGATTAGCCTTTCACTCCTATCCACAGCTCATCCGGGAAGTTTTCAACCTTCTACGGTTCGGGCCTCCATCCCGTGTTACCGGGACTTTACCCTGTCCATGGATAGATCACCTGGCTTCGGGTCTACTCCATGCTACTAAATCGCCCTATTAAGACTCGCTTTCGCTACGGCTACACCTGACGGCTTAACCTTGCAACACAAAGTAACTCGCTGACCCATTATGCAAAAGGTACGCAGTTGTCCAGTCGATCACCCAACCGAAGTTGTGTGCCGACATCAGACTTCCACTGCTTGTAGACAGACGGTTTCAGGTACTATTTCACTCCCCTCACCGGGGTACTTTTCACCTTTCCCTCACGGTACTTGTCCACTATCGGTCGTCGGCGTGTATTTAGCCTTAGGAGATGGTCCTCCTAGATTCCCGCAGGGTTCCACGTGTCCCGCGGTACTTGGGAATCATACCCAGCAAGATCAATGAATTTCGCTTACGGGACTATCACCCTTTGTAGTCAGCCTTTCCAGGCTGTTCAGCTATCCAAAGATTTTTTGACTTGCCGAAACGGCTGCAACCCTTTCCGGTATGACCCCGCAACACCGAATGCACAACGCTTGCAGGCTTGAACATACATTCGGTTTAGGCTTTTCCCATTTCGCTCGCCGCTACTATGGGAATCGCATTTGCTTTCTTTTCCTGAGGGTACTTAGATGTTTCAGTTCTCCTCGTTCGCCTCTATTGCCTATGTATTCAGCAATAGATATCTCGGAATTACCCGAGATGGGTTTCCCCATTCAGAGATCTCCGGCTCAATGCCTGTTTAACGGCTCGCCGAAGCTTATCGCAGTTAGCCACGTCTTTCATCGCCATCCGACGCCAAGGCATCCACCGTCTGCCCTTAATAGCTTGGCCATTATACTTTTCCATTTACGCTACTGAGCAAAACTTTGTTGTCTATTGAAGACACCTTAATGCATTTACCCTGTATTCAGTTTTCAAAGAACGTTTCAGGCTTTCGCCCTGAGCTCAAGGCTCAAAACTCAAAACTTATTGGCACTTAATCGACGCCTTTCAAGTTTTGAGTTTTCAACCTTGAATATATTATTTCTTGAGGTGAATCCGACTTCGTCGGGAATCAACTTCCCGCAACACCTCTCCAATATACCTGGTGGAGGTGAACGGGATCGAACCGATGACCTTCCCGCTTGGTAAGCGGGACGTTCTCCCGCTGGCTACAACCCTCTTTTAACCTTCACCTCTCCAATCTACCTGGTGGAGGTGAACGGGATCGAACCGATGACCTCCTGCGTGCAAAGCAGGCGCTCTCCCAACTGAGCTACACCCCCAAATTGCTGCTGATTGGCGATTGAATATGAGAACTGTTTTCCTGAACCCTCAATCGAAAACCCTCAATCCCCATCACAATGGTGGGCCTAGTTGGAATTGAACCAACGACCTCACGCTTATCAGGCGTGCGCTCTAACCGAGACTGAGCTATAGGCCCATTCGGTTGCGAAATTACAATCTCAGACCCTATACTAATCCAAACATTTCGCAGATCTGAATTCCAATTTCCGAATCCGCCTTACTCTCTCAAAACTAAATAGTGACACCAGCAGCAGGATTGACCTAGGATTATCCCGATTTGCATCGGGAATTACTCCTTAGAAAGGAGGTGATCCAGCCGCAGGTTCCCCTACGGCTACCTTGTTACGACTTCACCCCAATTACCGGCCGTACCTTAGGTACCTGCCTCCCCGAAGGGTTAGCCCAGCAACTTCTGGTACAGTCAACTTTCGTGGTGTGACGGGCGGTGTGTACAAGGCCCGGGAACGTATTCACCGTGGCATGCTGATCCACGATTACTAGCGATTCCAACTTCATGGAGTCGAGTTGCAGACTCCAATCCGAACTAAGGACTGCTTTTTGGGATTAGCACATCCTCGCGGATTAGCAACCCTTTGTACAGCCCATTGTAGCACGTGTGTAGCCCTGGGTATAAAGGCCATGAGGACTTGACGTCATCCCCACCTTCCTCCCCGTTAACCGAGGCGGTCTCTTTAGAGTGCCTAACTTAATACTGGCAACTAAAGACAGGGGTTGCGCTCGTTGCGGGACTTAACCCAACATCTCACGACACGAGCTGACGACAGCCATGCAGCACCTGTCACTCTGTCCCGACAAGTCGGGAAAACCCTGTTTCCAGGGGTGTCAAAGGATGTCAAACCCAGGTAAGGTTCTTCGCGTTGCGTCGAATTAAACCACATGCTCCACCGCTTGTGCGGGCCCCCGTCAATTCCTTTGAGTTTTAGCCTTGCGGCCGTACTCCCCAGGCGGAGAACTTAATGCGTTAGCTGCGGCACAGCAGGGGTCAATACCCGCTACACCTAGTTCTCATCGTTTACGGCGTGGACTACCAGGGTATCTAATCCTGTTTGCTCCCCACGCTTTCGCGTCTCAGCGTCAGTATTGGTCCAGAGAGTCGCCTTCGCCACGGATGTTCCTCCCAATATCTACGAATTTCACCTCTACACTGGGAATTCCACTCTCCTCTCCCATACTCAAGAAAGGCAGTATCAAATGCACTTCCCGGGTTGAGCCCGGGGCTTTCACATCTGACTTACCTTACCGCCTACACGCGCTTTACGCCCAATAAATCCGAACAACGCTTGCACCCTCCGTATTACCGCGGCTGCTGGCACGGAGTTAGCCGGTGCTTCCTCTAGCGGTACCATCAAGTCCCGCGACTATTAATCACGGAATTTTTTTCCCGCTTGACAGAGCTTTACGACCCGAAAGCCTTCTTCACTCACGCGGCGTTGCTGCGTCAGGGTTTCCCCCATTGCGCAAAATTCCTCACTGCTGCCTCCCGTAGGAGTCTGGACCGTGTTTCAGTTCCAGTGTGGCTGATCATCCTCTCAGACCAGCTAACCATCGTAGCCTTGGTAGGCCATTACCCTACCAACAAGCTAATGGTACGCGGGCCCATCCCTTAACGGCAACTTTCATGAAGAGGTCACCTTTTATCCCATAGACCAACATCTTAGGGACGACATTCGGTATTAGCGCCGCTTTCGCGAAGTTATCCCGATTTCAGGGGTAGGTTACCCACGCGTTACTCACCCGTGCGCCACTTTACTCCTTCCCGCAAGCGGGAAGTTTCTCGTTCGACTTGCATGTGTTAAGCACGCCGCCAGCGTTCGTTCTGAGCCAGGATCAAACTCTCCACTTAAACCATATGGAAAATTATTTCCTTGTTTTCTTTTGACAAAAAAGCCTACTGCGGTATCACTATTTAGTTTTCAAAGAGCAAGACATTTAAGATTACTTTAATCGTTCCGGCGCCGACTGTCAAGTCGTTTTGCGCCAGGAAAAGAAGAATATTATATCTTAAATCTTATCCTCTTGTCAAGCAATTTATCCTTTGAAACAACTCTATTAAAAAAGCGAAACGGCCGCCTTTCGGACAGCTCTTGTGCTAAACAAGAAACAAGATTTATAATTCTATGCATCAAGGAAGTCAAGCACTTTTTATCGATTTTCCAAATATTTTCTTCTATTCTTTTTCATCCACATATTCAGTTATCATATCAACCACATAATGAATCTGATCTGGCGTCAGCTCCGGAAAGATTGGCAGTGCCAAGCTCGTTTCGGCCGCTGCAACTGAAACGGGAAAATCGTTTTTTTCATAGCCCAGATAGCTGAAACAGGTCTGCATGTGAAGAGGAACCGGATAATATATTTCGCATCCGACATCGCGATCATTCAGAAAGGCCTTCAACTCGTCTCTGTTTTCCTTGAGGCGGACAATGAACTGGTTGTAGATGTGCCTTTTTTCCTTTTCCTCGGGAAGCCGAATCCCCTCTACTCCTGCTTCCCTAAAAAAACGCCGGTAGAGGGCCGCGTTCTCTTGCCTTTGCCCTGTCCATGCATCGAGACGCTTCAACTTAACACTCAAGATGGCGGCCTGAAAGGCATCCAATCGAAAATTTCCCCCTATCAGGTGATGATAGTACTTCGGTTTACCCCCGTGAACCCTCATGACCTTCAACCGTTCATAAATCTCCGAATCAGTGGTGGTCACCATGCCCCCATCCCCGAAGGCCCCGAGGTTCTTCGAAGGAAAGAACGAGAAGCAGCCGTACTGCCCCATGGCCCCTGCTCTGTAAGCCTTTCCGTCATCCCATTCATATTCGGCGCCGATGGCCTGTGCCCCGTCTTCTATGACGACGGCACCAAAATCCTGTGCGGCCTTCACAATGGGCTGCATATCCGCACATTGTCCGTAGAGATGCACAGGGATAACGGCCTTGACTTGCTTCCGCTCATCATCCCTCAAGGACAAAAACGCTTTTTCCAGCAACACCGGATCCATGTTGAAGGTATCCTCTTTGATATCCACAAACATCGGACGCGCTCCCACCCTCACAATGGCACCAACAGTTGCAAAAAAGGTATAGGGAGTTGTCAGGACGATGTCTCCCGGCCCCACCCCGGCAGTCATCAGGGAAATGATGAGCGCATCCGTTCCGGAGGATACACCAACTGCATATGGGCAACCGCAATAACCCGCGATTGCTTCCTCCAACTCTTCCACCTTGGGGCCCAGGATAAACCGCTGGGAGCGAAAGACCTCCTCGGTTACCTGCATGACCTCTTCTTCAATAGACGCATACTGTTTTTTCAAATCCAGCAACGGCACTTTCACGTGAGTTCTCCTTCCCATCATCCGACGAGTTCCGAAACGGGAACAATCTCGATCCCATCATCGCGTTTTTCCAGATAATTTTTCAACGCACCCACCGTCGCCTTGTGGGGGTGCCCGATCCCGATGGCCCACCCCCTGTGTCTGGCCATGTTCAAGAGCCGCCTGACCTGGAACTCCATGGCGGGGGCGTCCAGATCATTGTCCAGAAAGACCGTCCTCTTCGCGGTGGGGACGTCCATACGCCTGGCCAGATCATAGGCAACGCTACCAGGCGTGGTCCTGCTGTCAACGAAAAAGAGGTTCAATTTCCTCAATGCCCCCAGCACGACAATCATTTTGTCGCGGTCTTCCGTAAAAAGAGATCCCATATGGTTGTTGACGCCAACGGCGCCCGGAATCTGTTTGAGATCCTCAGCCAGTTTCCGAAGGAGCACTTGATCATCCATTGAAACAAACAGGGTGCCGGGGCCGGGATTTACGGCCGGGTAGTTTTTCGGTTCCATGGGAAGGTGCAGCATCAGTTCAAACCCACGTTTGTGGGCTTCACGAACAATACGGCGCGTAAAAGGCGCTGAAGGCAATACCGAGAGGCTGACCGGAATATCCAGGCCCATGAAGGCCTCGGCCAGTCCGGGATCATATCCCAAGTCATCAATGATCAGAGCGACTTTGGGCCTTCCTTTTCCACGATCCGTCAGGGTGCCGCTGAAACGAAGCACAATGCTGTGGGTATAAAGGCCATTTGCCAGGACACGATATCGCAGATCACGGGCGTGACCAGGCTCCTCACGGGCAGTCACGCCAGGACCCAGTGCGAGAAGCTCCTTGAGGATTCTCTTCCCGACGCGAAGCGCCTTGGTTTCGTCCGCGCATTTTACCAGGAGTCGGGTGAATTCCCAGGTTTTGCCTTTCTCGTGTCTGGGCTCCACGTCCAGAAAAAAAATATCCCTCTCAGGAATACCGGATTGATAGAGGGATTCGTAGACGCATCGATCAATTCTCCCGATGACGGAGACCAATTCCGGGCTGCTGGAATAGGCCTCTTCGTAAAGGGGGCCATCGGGCTTTGCCACACCCTTGATGAACAGGAAGAAAACCAGGACGAAAATGAGTAAAGCCGGCACAGAAACGGCGAGAATCAACACCGGGCCATGCTTTTTCTTCTTTCTCTTCATTTATCTATTGAGGAGAAAACCTGTTACTTCCTGGAGTTGAGCTGAGAAAAAACGTCCCACGATTGCAGTAACTGAAGCGCATACTGCACCTGGTTATCCTGTTTGAGAAGCTTCTTGACCCGTTCATCCCTGCTCAAAGGCTTCTTTTCCCCGTTTCCCTCCTTCGGCCCGTCATTCTCCATATGCCCTTTGAGATCCTCTTCCCTCAGAAAATGGGGTTTCTTGATCTTTTCTTGATCCACAGGGGAGACGAACGGCACCTTGATATCCGGGACAATCCCACTGAGTTGAATGGACTTGCCACTGGGCGTGTAATACCGGGCCGTCGTGAGACGGAGACCTGAGCCGTCCGAAAGGGGAATGATGGTCTGGACCGAGCCCTTTCCAAAGGTGGTTGTTCCCAGGATCAAGGCCCTCTTGTTATCCTGAAGAGCCCCGGCCACAATTTCAGAGGCACTGGCACTGCCGCCGTTTACCAGGACAATAATGGGGTATTTTCTCTGGGTGCCATTCTCGTGTGCACTCATGGTTACGTCCTGACTGGTATCACGCCCCTTGGTGCTGACGATCACGCCCTTGTCGAGGAAAAGGTCTGATACTTCGACGGCCTGGGAAAGGAGTCCTCCCGGATCGTTGCGCAGATCGAGAATCAAGCCCTTCAGATGGTGCCCTTTTTCCAGATCATTCAAGGCTTCCTTCAAGTCTTTGGTCGTCTTGCTCTGGAAGTTGGAAATGCGCGCGTAACCGATTTCAGGAGTCAGCGCATAGTGTCTGACACTTATCAAGGGAATAACATCCCGCTTAATCTTGAATTCCAGGAGCTCCGATTGGCCTTCACGGGCAACCGTCAACTTGACCGCACTGCCCTTGGGCCCTCGGATATGCTTCACTGCGTCCATGAGGGTCATGCCTTTGCTTGACTTGTCTTCTATCTTGACAATGCGGTCTCCCGCCTTTACCCCGGCCTTGAATGCCGGACTACCTTCGATGGGGGAGACCACCGTGAGAACGTCATCCTTGAGCGTAATCTCGATGCCCACACCTGAAAAGCTCCCCTTGGTCTCCGTCATCAACTCCTGATATTCGTCCTTTGTCATAAAGGATGAATGGGGATCGAGGCTCTGGACCATCCCCTTTATCGCCCCGTAAATGAGCTTTTGACTTCCCTCGGGCTCCACATAGTGTTTTTCAATCTCGCGGAGCACCTCGGTGAAGAGTTCAATATTCTTGTAAACGGCATCTGAATCGGCCTTTACCTCACCACCGCTGCCCTGAAAGAACAACAATCCTGCAACGATAATGCAGGCCAGTAAAATGCTCAAGAAACCTTTTCGCTTAATATCTTTCATCGCTATCTCCTGAAATATTCAACCCTCTTCCGAGGATGGCATTCTATCAAACACTATCGATCAATACATTCATAACCTTGACGGTTTTAGTTGATTCGCCATGCAAACACAACTAAAAAAAGCACTTTCAAGTTTTCACAAGCCCATTTCAACCACGGGAGGGCCGGTGCATTCCTTTCCGGCGGGAATATATTTCTCCTGCGCTTTTATCACGGCGCAAATATTCTGCCAGGAGGTTCCAGCCAAGCCACTTCCTTTGTCAGTCAAAGCAAATATGGTCCGATGCGCCTGTCAGGTGCAACTCTAACCCGATTATTGCTCCTAAGAAACTCCGGCGTCCCGGATATTCCCTTTCGGAAACGATTCCACTGCCCCTCCCTTGAGTAACGTGATAGTCCGCAGAATAGAAGCAAGATGGCCAAAGTAAGGGGCACGGGGATCTTTTTTCAGGACACGAAAACGCATCTTTGCTGGGCAGTTGTGCTCCTCATAAGCCGGGCGGCCGGTGCGCTTGCGAAGACTTCACTGAACAGGAAAGGCTTGCTCAGGAAGTACAAAAGGTCCCCCGGACGCCTTGCTGAGCAACTCACGTCAACGCTAGGGTGACACACCCCTCATGCCTGAAAAAAGATTGCTGTGGCTCTGACCAAGCCCTTATTCCATCCAGGACACATAGGTGCATTGATCGAGTACGGGAGGGCCGGCGCATCCCCGATTTCCGATTTCAGGCGACTACAGACTCGTCACTCTCTTTTCAACCATTTTTCAGGGTCCAGTATTTTTCTTCCATGTCGGATTTCAAAATAGAGCCTCGCGGGACCTGATTTTTCCGGGCTTCCCACGAAGCCTATGACATCTCCAGCCTGCACCTGATCTCCCCTTTTCTTTGTCCTCTGCTTCAATTCTGCGTCAATGGTGAAATATCTTGAGCCGTGATTAATAATGATCATTTCACCATAACCTTTGACGCTCCCTGAAAAATCCACCCTCCCAGAGAATATGGATCGGACTTCCTCCTCGCCTTTTCCTTCAATGTACACACCGCGTCGCAGGCTCGCGACGGCAGGCCCCAGAACTTCGCTTCCCCTGATGATCTTGCCGTTAAAGGGCAAAGGCAGGCTTCCTTTGTTTTCAGCAAAACGCGATGCCCCCATTTCTCCGCCGTATTTTCCCGGCTTTTTCTCCAAGTCCAGGAGGGTGTCTTTAAGCTCCTCCGCCCCTGTCTCAAGTTCCTTTACGGCGATTTGATAAAATTCCTTTTCTTTGTGGGTCTTGATCAAGAGGGCAACCTTTTCCTCCAGATCCTTTTTCAAGGCCGACAGTTTGTCTTCCTCCTGCCTTTTCCTGTTCTCCGCCTGTGAAAGCTCCCTGCCTAAATCCTTTATTTTCTCTTCCTGGCTCAGCTTTCGTTGAGCCAGTGTCTCCAGCACCGTCTGGTCTTCCCTCATGATGACGCTCAGATATTTCACCCTGAGCCGGAATTGGTCCAGATCCGAAGCGGTCGCCAGAATTTTCATATACCCCCGTCTGGCGTATTTGTACAAAATAACCATTCTCTCCATGAGGAGTTTTTCAATGGCCCTCAGGGATTTTTCCAGAACCGCCAATTTGTCCTGAAGTGCGCGAACCTTTCCCAGGCTGGTGCGGACGTTTCCTCTGAGGGAAGTTACCTTTGCTTTTTTCTCCGCCACATCCTTTTCCATCTCGGAAAGGCGGGCCAGGATGTCCTTTTCTTTCATTTTGAAAAGTTCAAATTTCTCTTTCTCCCTGAAGAGCTCTTTCTCCAACCGCTGCATACGAAACCGGGAAGAAATCTCCCCCTTTGGGGAAGAGGCGATCACCAACGTACTGCTCCCATGAAACAGTGGCATCATCACCGTCACAAGAAATATTCTTTTCACAAGATGTCCGGGATTACTTGATCTCACAGATTGAAAAATCTCCCAAGCGCTATGAAGCTTCCCACCAATCCCAATCCCGCACTTACCAGGAAAATGGTTAGGACATAGGGAAGAGGAACAAAGACGAAATCCAGGATAGCCAGTCCCAGGATATCGGCCTTTTTGGCGGCCAGGAAAGCGTATCCTGAATAGAGCGCCAGGAGCGAAACGAGGCCACTGAGCACCCCCTGGAAGGATCCTTCAATCAGAAAAGGGATTTTGACAAACCAGTCGGTTGCCCCAACCAGTTTCATAATTTCGATTTCTTCCTGCCTCGAGTAAATGGTCAATTTTATTGTATTGGTCACGATAAAAAGGACACCAAGACTGAGCAGGCCGCCGATGATGAAACCCGCGAGCCTGACTACCTTCATCAGACCTTCGAAACGATTCAGCCACTCCTCACTGTACTGGACTTCTTCCACGCCACGCAGTTTCTCGAGTTTTTCCTTGATGGGCCCGGGGTCGGGCCGTTCTCCATTGAGAGGTTTAAATACCACTTCAATGGACGCGGGCAAAGGGTTTCGGGGCAACCCTTGAAGCACGACCGAATCCTTGCCAAGCGCTCTCAGCAGATTGTTGTAGGCCTGTTTCTTACTGACCATCTCATCTATTTTGGCCCCGGGAAGGTCTCTGATAAGCTGGACAAGCTTCTTTTCGGTCCCTGAATCTATGCCCTCCTCGAGATAAATGGACATGGAAAGGGTGTTTCCCCAGCCGTGAATCCAAGTGTCCAGATTATAGAACAGGAGCAGAAATGTTCCGAAGATGAGGAGTGAAATGACCATTGTGCTGATACCAACGATGTGAACAAGCCGGTTTTCCCTCACATTCTGAAAGGCCTGCCTTATGAAATATGGGACCAGACGCAGTCTCATTTTTCCCCGACAAGCCTCCCGTGATTCAGGATAATCTGCTTTTGAGCGGTTTCTTCGAGCAATTCCCGACTGTGTGTGGCCACAAGCACCGTGGTCCCTTTCATGTGTATGGTTCGAAACAGGAGCATGATGTCTTTCGTCAGGGCGGGGTCCAGATTCCCCGTAGGTTCGTCGGCCAGCAATACCAACGGATCATTCACGATAGCCCTGGCAATGGCGACCCGCTGCTGCTCACCACCGGAAAGCTGGAGGGGGTAGGATAGTTCTTTCTTTGCGAGGCCCACGGACCGAAGTGCGAGATGTGTCTTTTTCCTAATATAAGAGGGGCGTTCTCCTGCCACCTCCAGCGCGAGGGCAACGTTCTCGAATATGGTCCTTCCGGTGAGCAGCTTGAAATCCTGGAACACAAAACCGACTTTTCTCCTCAGCAGATCGAGCTGCTGCCGCCGTATGCGATTCAAATTGATGCCGTTAATCAATATGTTACCACTGGTGGGCTTTTCGGCGCCAAAAACAAGTCTCAGAAGCGTGGTCTTTCCGGCGCCACTGGGGCCGGTCACGAACACAAAATCTCCTTTGCGGACCCTCAGGCTGATATCCTGAAGGGCCACATTTGGGCCAAAATTCTTGAACATATGAAATAACTGGATCATGTTGATATGGATTCCGACAGAGAGTGAGGCCTTGACTTATAACCACTATTCATTAAAGCAGCACTGATCAGATGTCAACGTCAAGATGTCGGATTTCTGCTGCTTTCTTGTGAATAGTGAAAGCATCGGATGAAAAATGTTATTCGTGCCCAAGGATGGCCATCCGCTCATCTGCTGCGGCCTTTCTCTCTTTCTCCCACAAATTCCACTCCTCCCTGAGCCTTGCAAGCTTCTCTCCGGCCGCTTTCTTTTCCTTTTCAGAGCCGCCGGTCTGAAGATCTGCCGATTGATTCTTCAGCTGTCTCGTCTTTTCCTTGATCTTTTTCAAGGCCGCAAGGGCTTTCACTTCCCTGTCGGTGGGGACCTTTACGGCTCCGGAGCAGCTTGGGTTTTGGGGAAGAATATCGCCGGGAGTCGGTTTTTTCATGGTCTCATCCTTTCGATCCATCTTCCCCATAGAGTATTATACCCGGAGGTTAATTTCCATCAGAATAAACTGTTCCACGTGCTTGACACCTATTCTCCTCCCACATATGATGAATCCTGTAAAACAAGATTTGAAAAGGAGATGCACATGAAGATCAATGACAAACTCCACGCCTTCCTGTGGAACCACCCCATGGCCAACAACTGCAACACATATCTCATCATTGACGGTGAAAAGAAGATCCTCATAGACCCCGGCCACTACCAGTTTTTCGACCACGTGCGCCGGGGGTTGGCTGATCTCTCACTCAGGCCTGAAGACATGGACGCGGTCCTGATCACCCATGGCCACCCGGATCATATAGAGAGTGTCCGGCTATTCATCGATACAGACGCGAAAGTGGCCATCTCCGTTACAGAGATGGATTTTATCCGGAGGATGGTTCCCAGATATGGCGATGCCCTGGGCATATCTGATTTCGAACCGGATATCCTTCTGGAGGGAGGGAATCTTGAAATAGGCACCACTCGTTTTGATGTGATCCCTTCGCCGGGCCATTCACCCGGGTCTGTCTGTTTCTTTTGGCCTGACGAAAAAGTGCTTTTCACTGGGGATGTTGTATTCAACGGTGGCATAGGGCGAACGGATCTCCCGGGCGGCAATGGGGAGACTCTTAAGGAGAGTATCAAGCGTATCTCTACCCTGGATGCCGAATATGTCCTTTCGGGCCACGGCGACATCGTCAAAGGGAAAGATGCCGTAAAAGCCAATTTTCAGGAAATTGAAAATTTCTGGTTCGGGTATATTTGAGAAGGCGGAATGGGGAAGGCGGAACGCGGAAGGTTTAGGGGTAAGGCATCGGGCAAAGGGCTTGTCCGCCAACGATTTGTGGCGGACTTGTCCGCCTTCTTTTTGTGGAGAGATAAGGACGGGAATAGCAGGATGAGCAGAAAACCGATCACAACAAAAATCACTGATTATCGTGGTGACTGCTGAAAGGCCTACCTGGACGTAGGCCTATGTCTGAGGATATTGCCGCCCGGGGAGACCTTTGAGTTCATCATCGAGGCTGACAAACTTGAAAAAATCAAGAAGGTCGTTGCCCACAATCACGGGGAAGTGCTTGAAGAAACCCAGATGGATGGGGATGCGCGCCTCAGGATCAGGAAAGTTGACTGAAAAATGCCGGTTTCACTTATCATCGCCATAGCCTGCGCCCTGATGTTCGGGCTTCTCTATGGTGAAAAATGGGACAAACCCCTCTTGAGGCTCTTTTTCAAGGCCCTCCTTTCATTCCTTTTTATACTCACCGCCTTCCTGCAGCCCCAACCGGTTCCCGGCTATGCCCGATTCCTCATTCCCGGGTTCCTGTTCTGTGCGGGAGGAGATATCTTTCTTGCCCTTTCCTGGTCCGGGGCGTTCTTGTTCGGCCTGATCGCCTTTCTCCTGGGGCACGTCTTCTATACCATCGCTTTTTTCTCACCGACCGGGATCGGGTTGTGGGCCTGGGTCGGTTTTCCCGTCATCATCCTCATGAGCGCATCGGTCTTTGTTTGGCTCCGCCCGCACCTGGGGCACATGAAAAGGCCGGTCGTCATCTACATTGCCGTCATCAGCCTCATGCTTTTCTCGGCCGTTTCCATGGCTGCCAACAGAAACCTCTCCACTGCCGGGCGATGGACGGCCTTTGCAGGCGCACTGCTCTTCTACGTTTCAGACCTGTTTGTGGCCCGGAATCGTTTTCTGGAAAAGGCATTTATCAACCGTCTCATAGGCCTGCCAATGTACTACTTCGGCCAGTTCCTGCTGGCCTTTTCGGTTGGGTGGATGTAAGGCCTTGGCTCATGCTGCATTTCAGAATTGATGACTTCTCAAGAAAAGCAACCTATGCCACGGGCGGCATCTTACGAACAACGATCGCGATATGGGCGTTGAGCAGCGCCGGGGCCTTCCCACTCTGCCTCCGCTAGATCCACACGACCCTTTTTATCAAAACAGACCCCTTCCGCTTCAAGGAGGACCTGCTGGATACTTGCGCCGTCCCCACCGGAGCGGACACTGATCATACCTTTGCTGTTGATCACCCGGTGCCAGGGAACGTCGCTGTCAAAAGGAACAGCGGCCATGGCGAACCCCACCATCCTGGGGGTACAACGCTCGATACAGCATGCGATCTGACCGTAACTGGCCACCCGTCCCTCCGGTATCATGCGAACAAGATCGTAGATCAGGTCGAAACGGTTTTTCGTTGATTTCCGCTTCCTCATCCCAGGGGCGCCACCCTATTCATCACTTTTTTCCGCTCTCGCCATTGCTTATATGAATGATGCTTATTTTATTGTTATTATATCAAAATAAGCGGCCTCTCACAACCCTTTCCGTGAAAGATACGGGCGAGCCGTATAAACCGGAATTATGATCGTCACCGGTGAAGAGGCACTGAAATAAGCACTACTTACCTTTGGCATGAAACATGCTTTCTTTCTTGAAGGGCACCACAGAGGCTGACAGGAGCAGAAAGCGGCGGAAGCAAACAGCTCAGGCTTTATAGAAGCAATCATACCTGTTCAAGCAAGCTAATTGGTGTCCATCCATGAATAATTTCTGGACACTGGCAAGTGTCCAGTTCTGAAAGGAGAATGATTCGTGCTGAAGCAAAAAAAAATGGGGGCGCGAATACTGTTTCCCATTGTGACGGTCACAGTGATTTTATCGGTTGCCTTTTATTTTGTGGGCGACGCAACCGTCAAAATAATGGCAGACAGTGCCCTGGGCAATCAAATTAGCGCCAAAATTGCCGATATCGGCACCAGTGAAAAAAGAATAGCCAGAGAAATGCTTACTGAGGCAGCTCTCTTCAGTCGAGCAACGGCCGTTCAAGAAGCGTATCTAACCGCCTATAAGGGTAATATCAATGAGGAACATGATCCGAGTGCGGAATTGGCCCGTGCTCAGCTTCGTGCCTATTTCGCCTCAATCGAGAAGGGATACCGGGAAAACCTGCAGGCCGGAAATTTTCGCATCCACTTTCATCTCCCTCCCGCCCGGAGTCTATTGCGTCTCTGGAAGCCGAAACAGAATCGAAGCGATGACCTTAGATCCTTTCGGAACACCATCCTGGCCATCAGCCGGGGGCGACATGAGCCGGTGCAGGGCATTGAAATCGGTCGAGGCGGTTTTGCCATTCGCGGTATCGCGCCTGTTCTCGGCAAGGACAATCGGTATCTCGGCTCGGTAGAAGTGCTTTCAAGCTATGCTCCTCTGGTGCGCTACAGTATTTCAAATAAGAACGAATCTATTGCCGTCTATATGAATAAGGAATTCCTCCCCATTGCAACAAGGCTGCAAAATGCGAAACAGCATCCCGTAATCGGTGATCAGTTCGTTTTTGTATCATCCACGGACAAAAAGGCTACGGACCCCCTTTTGTCTGCGGAACTCCTGGTACAGGGCAGAGAGGGTGTCTTTAAGACCAGAAATGGGACCCACTTGATAACCGTCTTTCCAATAAAAGATTTCAGCGGGAAACAGATCGGCGTAATGGCCTATATGTATAATGCCGCCGATCTTTACGGAACCATAGATAAGATTCGTTGGGCTGTGGCTGCTTTTGCTCTGATTCTGTTGCTCAGTATTTCAGGTTCTTTGGTCATGACCCTCCGTGGAGTCACCCACCCGTTGAACCGCATTATCGAGAGCCTGGACAAAGGCGCCGCCCAAGTGACGACGGCCTCTGGACAGATATTTTCGGCAAGCCACTCCCTGGCCGAAGGGGCATCTGAGCAGGCTTCATCCATCGAGGAGGCCTCCTCGTCATTGGTGGAGATATCCTCCATGACCAAACGGAACGCTGAAAATGCCGGTCTGGCGAACAAACTCATGAAAGGAGCCGACCAGGTGGTGGGCAATGCCAACGCGTCCATGACAGAGCTGACAACGTCCATGGTCGAAATTTCCAGGGCCAGCGAAAAAACGCAGCATATCGTAAAGACCATCGACGAAATTGCTTTCCAGACCAACCTGTTGGCCTTGAATGCCGCAGTGGAGGCGGCCAGAGCTGGAGAAGCAGGGGCCGGATTTGCAGTGGTGGCGGATGAAGTGAGAAACCTGGCCATGCGGGCTGCCGAGGCGGCCAAAGATACGGCCGACTTGATCGAAGGTACGGTCAAAAAGGTGAAAGACGGTGGGGATATTGTGGCGAGGACGAACGAGGATTTTTCCGTTGTAGCCAAGAGCGCGGCCAAGGTGGCCCGGCTGATCGGGGAGATAGCAGCAGCTTCCAACGAGCAGACCGAGGGGATCGATCAGGTGGCCACGGCAGTTACCGAGATGGACAGGGTGGTTCAGCAGAATGCGGCCAATGCAGAGGAGTCGGCTAGCGCCTCCCGGGAGATGAACGCCCAGGCCGAGCAGTTAAAAACCATGGTGACTGAACTGGTAGCGCTTGTGCACGGCGCCGGCGACCAGAAAAACGGCCCGCAGCGGTCAGCCGATCACCTGACTGAAAAGATGGCGCATCATGGGCGAAGCACGACATCGGAAGGCAACGATGATACAAGGGTCCTCCTCACCCGAAACCTAAAAGGGGAGTCGCTGGAAGGAACTCCTGCCGTGGATGATGATTTCTGTGATTTCTAGCTTGGCGAAACAATCAGAAGTGAAGCAGCCCTCTCATGTCCCTAGCTGGATTCCATCCATAAATGGCCTTTTTCCGCAATCTTCCGACTTCGCCAAGGCTACGACGGGACAGGCGGCGTCAATCCGTGGGATTCCTTGTGCGACGTGCTACAGTACATATCCGCGCAATCCCTTGATTTCCTTGACCTTGCCCAAAAATTATCATTTCTGGATTGGAAACTTACCAGTGTCCAGAAATTATTCATGGGTGGACACTGCTAAGGGCTCGCGCAAAGCATTATTCACCTGTTCCCCTTTTCCATTATTGCAAGAAAAATCGGCTTTTATTTCAATATGTCATTGCTGAGATTGCTGCGTATGCCCTTATTTCCCTTGTAGATTTTTCCAGAAGGCCTCGGCCTGTTCCATGCCGTCGGGCTTGCGAGAGACACGCGACTGAGGGGCGGCAGGCCCTCTACCCCTCAGCCGCGCGATCCGTTCCTCCAGGGGTGGGTGGGTGGCGAACAGGTTCATCATACTCTTCCCCGACAGGGGATTGATGATGAACATGTGGGCAGTAGAGGGATGCGCATTCATGGGCAGCCGCCTCGAATAGGACCCCAGCTTTTCGAGGGCGCTTGCCAGACCGTCGGGATTCCCCGCAAAGCCCGCTCCGGTGGAATCAGCATGGTATTCGCGGGACCGCGAAATGGCCATCTGGATCACCATGGCGGCCATGGGTGCCAGAATGGACATGGCGATCAGGCCGACAAAGCCGAGGCCGCCCCCGTCCTCATCGTTACCCGTCCCGCCTCCGAAAAAGGCCGACCACCTGGCCATGGTGGCCAGGATCATGACGGCCCCCGCCATGGTGGCGGCAATGGAGCCTATGAGGATGTCCCGGCTCTGGACATGGGCCATCTCGTGGGCCAGGACGCCCGTGAGCTGTTCCTTGTTCATGAGTTTCAGCAGCCCTTCGGTCACCGCAACTGCGGCGTGCTCCGGGTTTCTGCCCGTGGCGAAGGCATTGGGTGCCTCCTGCCCCGGGATGACGTAAATCCGAGGCGTGGGGACCCCTGCCCTCCCCGCCAGATAGCTGACGATCTGGTGGAGCTCGGGCTTTTCACCGGGAGGAATCTCCCTGGCACCGTACATGCGGAGCACCATCTTGTCCGAATACCAGTAGCTGAAAAAATTCATCCCCGCGGCCAGGATGAAGGCAAGGATCATTCCCTGCCTGCCGCCGAAGAGTCCCCCCAGCCAGACGATCAGGACCGTCAACACAGCCATCAGGACCCATGTCTTCATTTGATTTCCCATCTCCGGAAACCTCCCTACACGCATTTTTTATGAAAATAAGACCGGAACGGGGTTCGTCAAGGGGTCGCCCGAAGACCGGCACATTCGAGGACCTGAGCTTGTAGATGATCTTATTCAAGACCGGTAGAAAAAGCGCAGGGCGGCCTTACGACCAACTTCAGAAAAGCGGGAAAGCTTCATCCCTTTGCCAAGTCGGCTTTGAGCCGAAGTGGGTAAGGATGATTTCTCCGAGCATTGTCGGACTCAATTGGCTCGGCCGAAATCTAAGAACTTGTCTGGATCAATTTTTTCCTGCTGGATACATTGACAACCAGAAAATCAGGTCGGGGTGTATTGGGCATGCAGCTGAAGGAGGGTTTTTGACAAATTTCCTGTCCTGGCGTAGCGCTATTGCCTGCTTTGCTCCGCCATCAACAACGATGCCAGCTTGAAATCCATGGCTGAATCGATGTCGATAGAACGCTCTCTTGGCATTTTATAGGCAAAAGTCTCCGGACCAAAGAATCCATTGTATTTAGAGAGGTAATCCATCTCGGCCAAATATATGGCACCATTGAGCCGATAATAAATGGGGAATTCTTGTCTTCGTTTATTAAGGATCTCCAGCCGCAGGAAATCTTTCATGCTTCCGCTCTCAGGCAGCGTGTTCGACCACCACGGATGATGATCAGTTTCACATACCGAAACGACAGCACGCGCATCTTTATCCATTAGCACCCGCAGAACGCCATCTATATCCTTTCCTGTCCTCAGAGGTGATGTAGGTTGAAGCAGCAGGATATATTCCGGTCGATAGTTCTCATATTTCTCAAGCCAGCATAATGCATGAAGTATTACATCGATAGTCGGAGCTGTATCGTTGGCCAACTCAGTCGGCCTCACAAAAGGCACTTC
>JBAPTR010000139.1:0-6458 GCA_049282265.1 Desulfatiglandaceae bacterium
AGTTCAGGAATTAGAGGAAACTCAATCTGCCCGCAAAAAGGCGGAGAACGAATTGCGGGAGAGTGAAGAAAAATTTCGCAACATTGCAGAAATTTCACTGGCCGGCGTCTATATCATCAAGGACGGCATTTTCACATACGCCAATAAGAAATTCGCGGAGATTTTTGGCTACTCTGTCGAGGAATGCCTCAATAACATGCATTTTCAACAAACGGTACACCCGGAAGACTTAGACGTCGTTCGAGAGCAGATCAGCAAGCGCGTATCTGGGAAAGTCAACTCCGTTAATTATACCTTCCGGGGGATAAAGAAAAACGGAAAAATAATCCATGTTGAAATTTTTGGGTCTACAATCCAATTGTCCGGAAAGCGTGCCGTGTCCGGGAGCATACTGGACATCACCGCACGCAAACAGGTGGAGGAACAACGGGAGGAGTTAATAGATGCCCTTCAAAAGGCAGTATCAGAAGTTAAAACATTGAGAGGTTTTCTACCCATTTGCTCATATTGTAAGAAAATTCGTGATGACAAGGGATATTGGAGTCAGATCGAATCATATATCCATAAACATTCTGATGCTGAATTTAGCCATGGTATTTGTCCTGAATGCGCCAAAAAATATTTTCCCGATATGGACTTGTATAAAGATGCCAAGTAATGTGGAGGATGGTATTGAGGATGGGGTCAAGTTAACTGGGTGGCATTATTGAATAACATGCGAAAATACACCCGTTTTCAGGCCCTATATTGCACTTTTCAGGGGCAAAAAGAGCATTATTCAAATTAATAAATGGCAAGAGCGAAAAGACATTATATTCCTGGCCAGATTTGGCACATTACGCACAGATGCCATAAGAGAGAGTTTCTCTGGACGGGGTCTCTGGCCGGGGTCGGACCAAGATAACTATCTGAAATAGTGAAGCAATAGATATGAAAATGGCCCTGTTTTTGGGCTTAGAGTGCCGTTTTTGCCATGAAAAAGTGAATTGTGGCGTCTGGTCTTTGTGAACAACGGCGTCAAGTTGACCATCGAAGGCTCAGAGGTCCTGCCGGTGCTGAAGGAATACAAGGAAGCGGGACTTCACATCCTGGCCTGTGGGACCTGCCTCACCCATTTCGACCTGCTGGACAAGAAACTGGTGGGGGAAACCACCAATATGTTGGATATCGTAACGGCCATGCAATTAGCGGATAAAGTAATCAACATATAGGATCGCATGCACAATCTTCTTGTGAACTAAGTTGCCAAAAAGCCCCCTTGTCCACTTTGGAGAGAGGGAATGTCCCCATCATTCTTGCCGACGTTTCTCTTGCTTCAGAGCATGATAACGTATCAGTCCTTCCTGAGCGACGGAGGCCACCAGCTTTCCATCCCGAGTGTAAATCTCTCCGAAATTCATGCCTCTGGCACCCGAGGCGCTGGGGCTGCGGGTGACATAGAGCAGCCAATCGTCCATGCGGAAGTCCCTGTGAAACCACATGGCGTGGTCAAGACTGGCCGTCTGCATATCAGGTTCCCAGAAGCTGTGACCGTGCGGATAAAGGGATGTGCCCGAGAGGTAAAAATCCGATGCATAGGCCAGAAGGTACTTGTGGGAAGCCGGGTCATCCGGCATGGTACTGATGGTCTTGAACCAGGTGTACTTGACAGGATCTCTCTTTTCAGGTTCAAAGGGGTTGATGGGGTTGACGGGCCTGATCTCGATAGATTTTTCGCAAAGGATTCTGTCCCGTACCTTCTCCGGGATCTTGTCCGCCAGCCTCCGGGCCATTTCCAGCTCCGACTCTATGCCTTCCGGTCCGGGGACTTGAGGCGCCGTATCCTGGTGATCGAACCCGGGCTCCCGGATCTGAAAGGATGCGGACATGGAAAAAATGGCGCGACCATACTGGATTGCCCGCACACGCCGGGTGGTAAAACTCTTGCCGTCCCTTATGCAGTCCACGTCGTAGACAATGGGCCTGGTATCATCGCCGTGCCGCAGGAAATAGCCGTGGAGACTGTGGACCCGCCTGGTTTTGGGAACCGTCTGATAGGCGGCTGACAGGGCCTGGCCCAGTACCTGTCCCCCGAACACTGCCCCGAATCCCAGATCCTGGCTTTGGCCGCGAAAAATATTCTCCTCGATCTTTTCAAGCTTCAAGAGACCAAGCAATTCTTCCAGAACATTGCCTTCGCTGCAAGTACCCATAGGACATCCTTATTCATTGAAATGAACCATAAATTCACAACAATCGTCCCCTAAGCCGATTGCTTTAATAATTTCTGCCTTAACCGGTCCGTTACAGAAAGGCATAAAAAGACCTGCGAACATACCAGCCGAACAAAGACAGAAATTCGGGTTCGGCTCAGCCAATCCGGATTCTACCAAATCGCAGCTACACTTTTCCAACTTGAAATGTGTCCAATTTCCTTCTCGAATAAAAAACGTTGAAGTTTTTAAGATATCGCGCCTTCGTTTATTCATTGCTTCAATCAGTTCATCGACTGTTTCCGGTCTACGTCCAAAATGATCAATGGTTTTTTCAAGAAGCTGATCTGCGCATTTCCTGCCTGCATCTCTCATCGTAACACTTAAAAGTTCTAAATCGTTTCTTTTACCCAAGGAATTTGCAACTGCCTTGATCCAATTTTCCGTTCATTCGTTTCACAACTTGAGAAGCAACCACAGTGCCAGCGGCAAGGGCTTCATAAGGAGTAAATCCGTTTTCAGTCAGAATTCTAAGTTCGTCATGAATGGAAAATCAGTGGACCTGTTTCCCTTTTTCCACTCTATCATAAAGCCCCGTTCTCTCGCCATATGATTCGTGAGAATACAAAGCAAGCCATACGCCAATAGGATTGGAAAGCAATCTTAATTTCACGCCTTTAAAGGTTTTCCTCCCTCTCTCTAATATGGCTCCCCACCATCGCCATGACCTCAAACCAGATCCCATTTCTGAGCAATTCGGGTTCCAGGATCAGAGCCTGTGACCCTCGGCTCATGACCCAGCCATGACCTCGACCGTTCCCGGCATCTCCGCCTCAAAGATGATGGAACCGTCATTCTGTGCATATATTTCCTGTGTTTCGCGCCAGAACTTTTCCTTCACGTATCCCGCCACCTCGCGCACGTGGCAAAAGGCGATCAGGTAGAAGGTACCATTGAAAAACCAGATGCGGTATTGGAGTAGCATTCTTGTTGACAAAAAAAGTTAATGTCTCTATATTCCAAATAAATTAGGATCTTATCAACCATCTGCAAGGAATTGATAAGAATTTTCAGACGGTTTCTTATTATTTTACCGCAAAGTATTTGAAGGGTATTTCCGTACTTTCCGGTCCCGCGAAAACGTAAAGTCAGCACACCAGATCAGAGAAAGTTGAATAATCAACCGTGATAACCATCTTGACAATTGTTTTGTTAATAGTTCTGTTATACTTTTGTGAAGTGATTCTTGTCTCGTCATGTTCGGTCTACGACGGTGTAATTGCGTTAGCGTCGCGACCCTTTGAGCGTAAGAAAATTACAAATACAGACTTTTTCAAGAGGGAGAAGTGCCCTCCGTCTTGACTTCTATCGGACTGCCCTTGATTCCTCTATCAATTCGTCCGGGTATCGGTTTGCCGGCAGGCTCATTGGTATTGTTCTTTTGGTAACCGCGGTAGACTTATACCGCAGTTATGAGGCAAGAGGTCTTTTTATGGAATCTCAGTGACCTTCACGTCTGATAATTTCGTGTTGAAAGGGAAAAGTGAAATGTCGAAAATGATTAAAGAAAAAGGTGAAAAAGGTAGGCTTCATATCGAGACACCCCTGATGGGAGAGTCCCTGGTCAGTAAGGAGTTTCTCAAGGTAACCGAGGCTGAGGAATACTTCCGGATGCAGCCTGAGATAAATGTGCTCAAAATCGGGGGCCAGAGTATCATTGATCGCGGAGCCAAAGCCATTCTCCCCATACTGGATGTCCTGATTCAGGCAAAAGAGAAGCACAAGATCATCCTTATGACCGGTGGCGGAACCCGGGCGCGGCATGTGTACAGCATCGGGATTGATCTGGGGATGCCCACCGGTGTTCTTTCCAAGTTGGGAGACAAGGTCTCCTGGCAGAATGCTGAAATGTTGACTGTGCTTTTGGCTAAACATGGTGGCGTGAAGATCGGTCACGGTGACAATTTGGAGCAGTTGACGATGTTCTGCCGGCTTGGGTATCTCCCCATCACCTATGGAATTCCTCCCTACGGTTACTTTGAGCATCCCGCGGAATTCGGATCCATCCCTCCCCACCGCACTGATTGCGGCGCTTTTCTTTTAGCCGAGAATATCGGCGCACGGTCGCTCATTTATTTGAAAGATGAAAAAGGGCTTTTCGATCGCGACCCTAAAAAAGCAAACAAAAAAGATAGAAAAAGCATGAAATTTTACGACAAGATTTCTGCAAAGGAACTCCTGGATCTGGATCTGGATGATCTGATCATAGAACGTCCCATTCTCACGTTCCTCCAGAGGTCCAAGTGCCTGAAAGGGCTGCAGATCATAGATGCCCTTCACCACCCCGAACATATCCTTGCAGCGCTGGATGGAGAGCACGTGGGCACGATCATCAGTAAGGCACCGTGAAGAATTCATGATGCTGATAAGGCGTATCGAAGGAAAGTAGTCCTATTCGTTTTTTTCTTTTTTTTCAACTTCGATGTAGACGACATCGGCTCCAACCGCCTTAGCCATTTGTTCCAACTCCTTCTTGCGAATGTGGTGGGCATAAATCTTGAGATCGCCTCCACTGACCGCGAGCACCCTGAAGCGGGGTTTCTTCTCCCCCTTCTCTACTTTTCGCCTTTCACGTACAAAGATTTTGGATGCCATATTGCCTCCTTTTTTGATAGAGTCTTGCCAAGCAAGAGAAACCAATCAATCCATTTCGAAAAGAATGATATATCCTTTAAGGATATATGTCAAGGAAAGATATGCCTACATCGAGGAAAAAAGAATCTCGTCCGCCTCAAGGAAGAAGAGAGCGTTACATCCAGCCATCCATTTTGATGGCGTTAAAAGATAAGTCCTCATATGGTTATGAACTCATCCAGGTGATTAGCCAATTCGGTTTTGTTGAAGGACAGGCGCCGCCGGGTATGATATATCGCCACCTTAGGGATTTGGAAGAAAACGGCCTGGTTGCGTCAGAATGGGAAACGGAGGGCACCGGGCCGGCAAAAAGGGTCTACCAGCTGACGGGCGAGGGTGGCGAGGTTCTGGATTATTGGATTAATTACATGAAAACGCAGGCCGAAAAGCTGTTAAGTTTTATTGAACACTATGAAAACATCAAGAAAAACATAGGGTAAAATTATTTTTTTGAGTACTTCTTGTCAGTTCCATTAACCACAACTGATCGAGTTATTAAAGCTTTATGCCCAGCTTTTGCTCACGGTTGATGGTTTCTGGTTTATGGGGATGGAAAAGGCAAAGGGTGTGGATGATGCGATCAAATTCGACAAAGAGGTTTGGCGTCAGTTCGGTGTACTTGAAGCTAATCGGATGAAGAAGTTCGCAGGAATGGATTCTATTACAACGGTTGAGGACGTTTGCAAGATCGTTCTTTTAAGCCCAATGTGGGTTAGTGTGGGGCCTAACGCCGAAATTCAGAACGGTAGATGTTTCTTGTCGGTAACTAACTGCCATCCTCAGAAAGCCAGGATAAGGCAAAGTCTTGGTGAGTTCCCTTGCAAATCAGTGGGAGCAGCATATTTCGAAGGATTTGCGCCTGCGCTGAATCCTAATCTTAAGTATCGGTGTGTATTCTGTCCCCCTGATCAGCACCCCGAGAATGAGTGGTGTAAATGGGAAGTTGGTTGGTTTTAAAACCAACAAGGCCACCCAATCGGGTAGCCGGGGGTTTCTCTCCCCCAGCCCCCACACCACCTAGCATGGAGTGGGGAGGGGTCAGCCCGTTGATATTTGACAAGGCTATCAAGTGTCAAGGACCCCACAACTCATTCAAGGGATATTTTCAAGGATGATGCGCTTGAAAAGAAATATGTACCGGAAAAACTTATGAGGGGGTTCCATGCCAAAACATCCCAATAACATCTTATCGGCAGATCTGGGGAAATTCATACTGCGGTTTATCCTTGCCGTACTGATCCTCTTTCACGGCATCTCGAAAATACTGCATGGCATTGACCAGATCATCGGCATGATCGTCAAGGCGGGCCTGCCGCCGGCGGTCGCCTATTTTGTTTATACTGGCGAAGTGCTGGCACCGGCCCTGGTGCTGCTTGGCCTTTGGACCAGGCCAGCGGCCGTTGTTATCGCCATCAATATGACCGTCGCGGTGCTGCTGGTCCATACCTCCCAGTTCTTTACCCTGGCCAAATCAGGCGGCTGGGCCCTCGAATTGCAGGGGATGTATTTTGTCTGTGCCCTGGCCGTGGCACTGCTTGGCGCCGGCCGCTTCAGTATTGGCGGTGCGGAGGG
>JBAPTR010000140.1:0-3194 GCA_049282265.1 Desulfatiglandaceae bacterium
TGTGCCGGTGGACATATATGACGGCTCGAACCTTCTTGCTACTGTCGAAGTAAACCAGCAGGAAAATGGTGGCCAATGGAATACGATAGGCTCCTATTTATTTCAGACCGGTACAGCAAGCGTCGTAATCAGATCTACAAGCAGTACCTGCAGCACATGTGCAGATGCCGTTCGTTTTACACTGGTTGAAGCGCCGACACTTGTTTCTGTTCCTAACGTGGTTGGTCTTGTTCAGGATGTTGCACAATCCCAGATCATTGATGCTAACTTGACGGTCGGCGATATAACCCATCAAATCCATGACACAGTTCCGGTAGAAGAGGTTATCGCCCAAAATCCGGAGGGAGGAACTGAAGTGTTTAGCGGGTCTCCAGTTCAATTGACCATTTCTTTAGGGCCAACGCCTCCCTCTGAAACCGTCATTATTGATGATGGCGATCCTGAGACCTCGGCATCTGGACTATGGCTCCCGTCTGGAGGTTCAGCTCCTTTTAACGGTGATTCTTTGTATAGCAAAAATCCTGGTTCAGAGTATACTTACTCGGCAACCTTGTATGGTTATTATTCAGTTTCTTTGTGGTGGTCTACCTATTCGAGTCGATGTGAAGAGGTTTCGGTGAGGATCTTTGATGGGAATAATCTCCTAAATGAAAAGAATATTAATCAAAAAGCCACTGGTGGCACATGGTTTGAAATCGGGACGTTTCCATTCAATGGTGCTGCCAGGGTTGTCGTGACATCTTTAAGTAGCGATTGTAGTACCTGTGCAGATGCCGTAAAGTTTACACCAAGCGCCCCACTAAAGTTGGATCGTATTGAAATTGAGGGCCCTGCAGATGTCAATGCCAAAAGTGAAGCCCAATATCAGGTCACGGCCTATTACACCAACGGCACGAGCGTTGGAGTTCAAGCCAATAGCTGGGAAGTTGACACACCACTCGCAAGCATCTCACCGACAGGTCTTCTCCAAACCGGGGAACTCGAACAAGGGACTGAGGAACCTTGCCAAATTACAGCGATTTATACCGACGGCGATACAACTGAAGTCGCCACCTACCATGTGACTATTCAGTCGAATCTGGACATTACGATAGACAATGACGGCGACGAGACCTCCTTCACGGGAACTTGGCTATCTTCAACAGGCCCCAGCGCCTTTGGAGACGGATCACTTTACAGTAGAGATCCTAACGCGACCTACACCTACAGTTTTCAGGGAGCGGGCTATTTGGAGGTCTATCTTTGGTGGACCAGTTTTTCCAGCCGGTGCAGCAATGTACCGGTAAGCATTTACGATGGAGACCTTCTCCTTGAAATAAAAGAAGTTGACCAAAGGTATAATGGCGGCCAATGGAACCTCATCGGAGGGTATCAATTCGCGGTTGGCCCAAAGATTGTTGTTCATTCTGAAAGCACTGATTGCAGTACCAGTGTAGATGCAGCCCATTTTCTGCAAGTGCCTGCACCTGAAGATATCTATGCCTGCTTTGCCTATGGTCCTGGGAATTATGTTCCTCTATTTACAGATTTTCTTGAAGAGATTGGGGCCTATCAGGAAGGCGATGTTTGGATTTATAGAAATGAACAAAACAAGATGTTTCGAATACATTTTGTTCACGACATGGATACGATGAGACAGGCATTATATACTGAAGGCGCGCACATCTTGTTGCAGGGTCATTCCAATTATGGTTTGGGGCCGATTTTCGCCACAGATCAAGAGGTTAAAGATCAGCTCATTGAAGACATTCGCTACATTGATGACGACAGAATCTTTAACTATTCATCTCCATGGATTCATGTGAGTGTTGGCGGCATGAGAACGGGGCAGTCTTACCCCTATTGGTGGCCTGTGTACAAGGATGGAACCAGTGGAATAATGCCCTATGATTTTGGGGATCCCAGCGGGGAGCTGCCGCCTTACAACTACTATATGACCTATCAAGTTCCCGGCGATTCCACTTATTATAAAGTTGAAACAGTTCGTGGCGGTGCCGTAGAGCGGTTCCCGGATTCTAACGTACCCGCTTGGTACTCGCTAGACGGAAGTCCACCTGACCCCAACAACCCGGATCACTTGCAGTACTACATTACAAATCCAACTCCCAAAACTTACTCTTGTGAATACGTAGGTACGTGGACAGAAGCCATGGATCTTGAGGGGCATTTTAAGGAAAACTATAGATATGCCCCTGCAGGTTATGGAGCAAAACAGGTCGTCTGGACCTTCACGGCACCTTTTGCCGGGACATACAAGGTTTACGCTTGGTGGCCTCAATCAAGTTCCAATACCCCGAATGCACCTTACACAGTGAACCATTCAGGAGGAAGCACTACTGTTACCATGGATCAGAGGTTTAATGGCGGGAAATGGAACGAGATTGGAGAGTTTTCTTTTGATGCTGGAGAATATTCTGTTGTTTTGACGGATGATGTTAACACTGGAAGGGTCATTGCAGACGCTGTCCGAGTGGCACATGCAGATAACCCGCCTGAAATCATTCAGGCAGATTTCAACGTGCCGAAACGATTCGGTACTGTGCCTTTAATCGCAGAATTTGACAGTGAAAGCACGGGGAATATATCAGGATACTTTTGGAACTTTGGTGACGGGCTTACCAATAGTACTCGCAGTTCCATTGATCATGGCTACAACTCTCCAGGGACATACACAGTCAGCCTTACAGTACAGGGTGAATTCGGAAGTAGTACGAAAGTCAAAGAAGCCTATATTACGGTCGGTGAAACCATGCCGGAAACCTTCTTGTATGCTGAGTTTAATGGCTCCGGGCAAATGGGTG
Organism: Desulfatiglandaceae bacterium; assembly: GCA_049282265.1. Classification (GTDB taxonomy): domain Bacteria; phylum Desulfobacterota; class DSM-4660; order Desulfatiglandales; family Desulfatiglandaceae; genus CAYUCJ01. The sequence goes on from JBAPTR010000140.1 coordinate 2,802, forward strand.
TTGTTCCATTTGAAGCGAGCTTTGATGATCTTAGTTTTGGGGATATAGTTTCCTGGTATTGGGATTTCGGTGATGGCGAAACAAGCAACGAAAAGAATTCCTCCCATATATATGAAACTCCGGGAAATTACACGGTCACCTTAACCGTAACAGATGTTAACGGTGACAGCGCTACAGAAGTTAAGGAGAACTTTGTTTTGGCAAGCCTCTTTGACTTACAGATCGATAACGTGGACTATCCAAAAACGCACTTCAGAGGTAAAACCATTGTCAAACGCAAGGAGCTTGAAATTGACAAGTCAAAATTGAAATACAGCAGGCTATTCCTGCTCAGCTGTAACACAGGGAACTACTATATGCACACTTTCAATCATGGAAAATACTTCTATGATC
>JBAPTR010000141.1:0-5224 GCA_049282265.1 Desulfatiglandaceae bacterium
GATTGAAATGGAGAGCGCTTCGCGCCGTGACGGAGCAATGAGGATATCCATTCCTGCCAGGAATCGTGGTACATTCTCTTTGAAGCCAAGGAAGACAACCCGGTTCTCCAGACCACGGTCCGTTACCATTTTTTTCATTTCTGTCGCCCACTTGCCTGTGTCATCTCCAGCCAGAAATAATTTGCAGTGACGATCCTTGAGCCCGGAAAGGGCATGTAGTAAGAAATCATGCCCTTTGTCCGGTATGAAGCGTGCGACCATGCAGAGGGCACATTCATGGTCGCCGAGTCCAAGCCTTTGGCGAACCTCCTGCCTTTGCATCCTGAACGCGAAGCGGTCCGGTATACCGTGATAGATCTTGGTGATCTTGGAGGATTTGATCTGTCTTGCAACAAGTGAGTCCTTTACAGCTTGTGAAATGGCGACAATGTGGTTTGCTCGATGGAACCGCTTGTAGCTGATCGTCGAATGGGCGGTAGCAAGGGTTGGACAACCCAGAATTCGTCCTATCATGGTTGCGTAGTGAGTTCCTCTCACCAGGTGAGCATTCAATAAATCCGGCTTGAGCCGGAGCACGGCTCTACCCAGCAACCAAAGGGAAAAAAGGTCCGTCATCCCGTGCATTGGCACGTGAATCAGTTCTATGCCGTTTTCTTCAGTTTTTTCGCCCAGCCAGGAATCCCTTGGTCCCGCGAAAGAGACCCTGTGGCCTCTTTTCACGAGGCCCCTCATTAGCGTTAGTGCGTGGGCCTCTGCTCCGCCGCAGATGTGACTGTGTAAGATCACCAGAATATTCATAGAAGTCTCCATCCGGAAAATGAAAAGGCAAAGTTTTTCATAGCTTGTGATGCTAGCAGATACAGATTACCGGCTCATGACTTGGGCATTAAAGGAATTTAATTCTTGATAGGGGCCAGGAAATTGAAAAACATACAATAAAGCAATATGTTAGCTGAATATAGTCAGGGGGAGCGAACCCCAGTATGAATATTCTTTAATCTTTTGTTAATGTCTTGTTCATGTTGCTCTGGTATATAGCTTCCAGTGAAGAATGCGGAGGTAAGGTGCCTTATGAAGGTTCTACTCATTGAAGACGACTCCCAGCTCGTAAAATTCATTGAAAAAGGGCTCAACCAGGCAGGGTTTTCTGTGGAGATAGCCATGGACGGAAAGACAGGCCTTAACATGGCCTTGGAGATTGACGTGGACGTTGCGGTCATAGATATCATGCTCCCTTTGATGGACGGGTTTACACTTATTCAGGAGATCCGAAAAAGCCGCTCTGAACTTCCTATCCTGGTCTTGAGTGCTAAACGATCCGTCGAGGACAGGGTGCGTGGGTTGGAGATAGGGAGTGACGATTACCTCACCAAACCGTTTTCCTTCACGGAACTCATTGCCAGGATCAGGGCACTTGTGCGCCGAACCGGGGCACATCCTGAGGCAACCAAGGTAGAGGTTTCGGACCTTTCCCTCGATTTCCTGTCCAGAGAGGTCAGGAAAGGGAGGGAGAGCATTGATCTTCTTCCCAAAGAGTTTGCCCTGCTGGAGTATTTCGTCAGAAACAAGGGGCGAGTGCTCACACGAACACAGATACTGGAGCAGGTGTGGGGATATCAATTTGACCCTGAGTCCAATGTGGTCGATGTGCATATTTGCAGGCTCAGGGAAAAGTTGGATGATACCGGTGAAAGGAGGCTCATCCGTACCATCAGAGGGGTGGGCTATGTACTCAAAGAAGATGAATAGGTTCCGAAAGAGTCTGGCATTCAAGCTGACTTTTCTGTACTCACTGCTGTTTACTCTGGCATTCGTGATCATTTTTTCAGCTATCTACTACATGCTTGAAAAAGCTTTATTCAAGAACATTAAGCAGGACCTCCTGGGTGATTCTGTTGAGATTATCAGTGTCTATAGAAAAGGGAAAATTGAAGCACTGAAAGGCTACATTTCCAACGAGATCGAAGGAGACGGACCTGCCAACAAACTCATCCGAGTCCTCGACCTGGACGGTCATGTCGTGCTGTCCTCAGATTTGGCTCTCTGGGGAAACCTGCCATTACCGAAAGACTCCGATTTGGATCCGAATAGTCCGGTTGTTTGGTCTGTCAGGATACCCAAGAGGCCGCAAATTGAGGCACGGGCCATGGCTTTTCTTGTGGGGAAATACGTTGTACAGGAGGCAGTCCCGGTCGAGTGGAACTCTAGACTCCTAGCCAGGCTTCGCGAGGCCTTTGGAGTAGGACTGCTGCTGACTGTCCTGGTGGCCATCCCCAGCGGCTGGTTCATGGCACGAAGAAGTTCGGCCCAGATCCGAGGGATTGATAGAGTTGCCCGTTCCATTGCGGGCAGCGCAGATCTTAGCCGCAGGGTGCCGCTCAGAGGGACGGATGATGAAGTGGACCATTTGGCAAATACTTTTAATCTCATGGTGGAGCGACTTGAGCGTTTTCTGAGAGAGCTTCATGATATGATGGACAATACAGCCCATGACTTCAAGACACCACTCACCCGTATCAGGGCAATGGCGGAAACCGGCCTTGCCGCAACAAATCATGAAGAGATCCAGGGGACTCTGGTCCAGATAATGGACCAATGCGATCGCTTTCTCTTCCTTCTTAACGCGATAATGGATATCTCGCAGGCGAGGACAGGAATTCTGTCTCTCGAGAAAAAGGAACTGCGGATAAAGGACTTGTTGGTTGGCATTCTGAGCCTTTATAGCAGGGTTGCCGAAGAAAGGGGGATTCGCCTGAATGTCACCTATCCGCCTAACGAAAGGGCTAATCTTTTTGCAGATAAAAAAAGGTTGAGCCAGGCGATAAGCAATATTCTCGATAATGCACTCAAGTACTCTTCTTCCGGAGAAACAGTCGCCCTCTGGACACGGACTGAACCGGGTTACACGGAAATATGCGTTGCAGACAGCGGCCCCGGGATACCCGAGGAGGAAATTCCCCGAATATTCGAGAGATTTTACCGGCTCGATACCAGCCGCTCCACTTCGGGATGGGGAATAGGCCTTTCCCTTGCCAAGGCCTACGTGGAGGCCCACGGAGGCACCATAACGGTCAAGAGCGAGTCTGGAAAAGGAAGCACCTTTTGTATCAGGGTCCCGGCGTAAAAGGTGATTGGCGGGAAATCAAGAGGTTGATGACTTTGTAAAAGTCATCATCGTGCCCATGGACGGATTTTTTAGATTCCATCAAGAAATTGATAGGATAACAAATGTGAACAGGAAAAAAACGCCGTAGCTTGCCAGGACGGCCAAGAAATTCAAGTGGCCGTGGTTCTGGCGAAAGAGACCCCATTTGAAAAACCAGATATTTCCTGCGTGAGCACCTCCCAGGTTCGGGAGAAACCGGTTCACCTCCCGGCAATAGGCACGGTATTTCTCCCCGAAGACGCCTATCAGATGGGCCTCCTCCCGTTTGACGCGATTGGCCATGTAGAAATAATAAAGAACGGTGAAGATCACGAGAAGCCAGATGTTGCCCACAAGGAGCAGGCACCCGAAGAGGAGAAAAAATCGGCCCAGGTACATGGGGTTCCTGACAAAGGCATAGGGACCCTGTATGGCCAGAGACTTGTTTTTGTCCAGTGCCCCGAAACACCAGGATTGAAAGAGGGATCCGAAAAGGGTGACGAGAAATCCCCACAGGAACAGGCTGGGCTTGATGTTCGGCACCAGCAGGACGAGGGCCGCCAGAAAGAGGGGGACCCGGATCTTCAATAGGGTCTTGCGGGCCTTTTTGTTGTTGAATAGTTTGTTTATGCGCTCCATACCTTCTGGAATCATCCGCTATCTCTCCTTGCACGCCGGGCCATATTCCAGGGGGTCACCCAGAAAGATTTGAAAGAACATACAGGAATCCCATTAAAAGCACAATGATTGATACCAGAAACCGACTTCCTACTGCCACCAGTGCCTTTTTCTTGACACAGCAGCCATCATCCTCATAGACTTCCAACGAAGTCGACTTATTCACTGGAGCTCAGGAGGAGAACCTGAGGGTCTTTTTCAGACGCTTTCTCATAGGGCACTTGGCACCCAACTTCTATATGGACGGCTATTTGGGGTTTACGCCTCCAGAAGCCCTGGCGCTCTCTAATGACTACCCATAAACCCCAAATGGGCGTCCATATACTCCGGGGTTTTTAGAAAGGGTCTGAAAAAGAGTGTCAGGTTCTCCTCCGCTTCGTTGCTCATAGGATGTCGCTTGCGGCATAAAGCAGCTCCAAGGGAGGTTCGAAGCCGGCAGGGGGTAAGGGGGTACAAAATCAATGAGAAAAGGGCTTGTTGTGGATTTCCTGATTCCGATCCTGATATTGGCCGGGTTCACCCTCCTTTTTCGGGTTACAAACTATGACATAGAAATTGAGAAACTGTTTTATTCCTCCGGCAGGGGATGGTTTTTGAGGGACGCCAATCCATGGGCCTTTCTTTACCATTACGGCAATATCCCTGGTCTCATCATGGCTTTCTTAGGTTTCCTGGTTTTCATCTTCGGTTTTTTTTACCACAGGATATCACGCTGGCGAAAAATCGGGCTCTTTTTGAGCCTGGTCATGCTGGTGGGGCCGGGGCTCGTGGTTAACGCAACATTCAAACACCACTGGGGGAGACCGCGACCCAGACAGATCCAGGAATTCGGCGGCAACCAGAGATTCCTGCCGGTCTGGCAAAAGGGGATAGGGGGAGAAGGAAAATCCTTTCCCTCAGGCCACGCGTCGGTCGCGTTTTACCTCTTTACACCCTTTTTCTTCCTGCGCAGGAACGGGAAAAAATGGGGAATCTTTTTCCTTTGCCTGGGCACCTCTTATGGCCTGTTCATGGGTGCGGCCAGGATGGTACAGGGGGGGCATTTCCCAAGCGATGTGCTCTGGGCGGGAGGATTCACCTACCTAACAGCCCTTTTTCTCTCTCCGTTTTTCAGGTTTGATGACTTCGCAAAAAGTCATCATCGTGCCCATGGACGTTAGCAATAGTCCACGGACGGACTTCTTACGATTGTAACTTTGTTGGGTTACCGGCGACAACGTCAAAGGAAACAGGGCTAATCGGTTTTTCCCCCTTGATGTAGAATCCCATACAGCATGGCGGCAAGGGAGCGTTTGGTTTTCCGACTCTTGCGCCATGTCACGGGGTCCACATAATTTGTTCCCAACACCCACATTCCCTTTTCGGCGGCCATAGCCGCCTTTTCAACAGTAAAATAACTGG
>JBAPTR010000142.1:0-6946 GCA_049282265.1 Desulfatiglandaceae bacterium
TCCAGACCCAGTTGGTCCAGTCGGGGAAACTGGCCTCCATCGGCGAACTCGCAGCGGGTGTGGCCCATGAATTGAATCAACCCCTGATGATTATTCGAATTACGGCACAGCTTATGTTAAGAAAACAGACAAAAAATGCTTTGGATACCGCCAAATTGTCTCAAAACCTGAACTCCATCGAAAAAAACACCAAGCGTATGATGAATATCATTGACCATCTGCGTACTTTTTCACGGCAAACAAAAAACGAGTTTACGCTGGTGAATGTCAACGAGATCATTCAGGGTTCCTTTTTGATGATCGGCGAGCAACTCAGCCTGAGAAATATCGAAGTGATAAAAGATTTTTCGGGCGACATTCCAAAAGTTTTGGGAGACGCCAATCAGTTGGAGCAGGTCTTTCTCAATTTGCTCGCCAATGCGCGGGATGCCATAGAATCAAAGTTTGAAGCCCGGGGAGGCGGTGCAGAATTACAAAAGAAGATCGTGATTACCACCCATGTTTCAGGTGATGGAAAAGACACGGTTGAAATTTTGTTCAAGGATACCGGGAGCGGGATACCCCAAGAAACACTGGAAAATATCTTCGATCCTTTTTATACCACCAAAGAGGTGGGCAAGGGTACGGGGTTGGGGCTTTCCATCACTTATGGAATCATTCAAGACCACAAGGGTAAGGTCGATGTGCTTGAAACCGGTCCTGGGGGAACAACGTTTCGAATAAGACTGCCGGCTGCATAAAATTGTCTCGCAAAGACAGTGAGACGCCAAGGGAGTTAGGGAGCTAAAGAATGAAAGAAAAAATATTGGTCATAGATGACGAACCGGAAATTCGTGAGCTTCTATCCGAAATCCTTCAGGGAGAGGGATTTGAGGTTTTCGGTGCTGCAGACGGAGTCGAAGGGTTAGAGCTGTTTCACGACATAAAGCCGGATCTTGTTATTACCGATGTGAAGATGCCTCGCAAAGACGGCCTTGCAGTTCTCAAAGAGGTTAAAGAGGCAAAATCCGACATAGATGTTATCATACTGACGGGCCATAGTGACGAAGCGACGGCCATTGAATGCCTCCAATCGGGGGCCTACGATTACCTCCTCAAACCCGTGGAAGATATAGAGGTGCTTCTCATCGCCGTCAACCGGGCGATTCACAAGAGAAATCTGGAATTAAAAAATAAGGATCTGCTCAGACAACTGGAAGAAATGGCCATAAGAGATCCATTAACAGGCCTTTACAATTTCAGACAACTGCATGTTTCTCTTGATCAGGAGATGACACGTTCTCAACGGTATGGGCATTCTTTCTGTGTTTTTATCGTTGATGTGGATCACTTTAAAGCCGTTAACGATAATTATGGGCATCTATTTGGAGACCATGTCCTTAAGAAGCTGGGCGAAATAATGCAGCGGGCCTTGCGCAATACGGATCGTCTTTTTCGTTACGGCGGGGAAGAATTTTTTGTCCTTATGCCCGAGACCTCCCAGGAGGAGGCCTCCACCGTAGCGGATCGGATTATGGATGCCATAAGAACCCATACGTTTATCTGTGATGAAAAAGGCGCCAAGATTACGGTGAGCATCGGAGGCGCCGGTTTTCCATTTCAGTCTATTGACAATGTGGAATTAATCAAGTTGGCCGACCAGGCATTATACAAGGCCAAAGAATCGGGAAGAGATCGAATTGTGTTCAGTGAGGTGTCCATTTGAAAGGAAACATGACATGAATCCAAAAATACTCATCGTAGACGACGAACCGGAGATTCTGGAAAATCTTGAAACGATCCTGTCCGACGAAGGATATGAAGTTGTCAAGGCTTCCTCCGGTAATGAGGCGCTTGCGAACTTTGAGGCAGGATCGTTCGGGTTGGTGATTACAGATATGAAAATGCCGGGCCTGAACGGTCTGGAAGTCCTGCGACGTTTGAAACAGATTGATAAGGACGTTGAGGTGATCCTATTGACCGGTCACGGTACCATGGAAAACGCAATCCAGGCTTTAAGAGACGATGGGGCCTATGATTACCTGAGAAAACCTCTGGAAGATATAGAAGAACTCCTTATTTGCGTAGGAAATGCCTTGGAAAGACGCAGGTTTCGCATAGAAAACGAAAAGCTTGTCACAGAACTAAGGGAGAGTGAACGAAAATTCCGGGCTATTTTCGATCAGACATTCCAATTCATTGGCATAATGACGATTGATGGAACATTGATAGAGGTTAATAGAACGGCTCTGGATTTTTCTGGGATCGAGGAGAAGGACGCATTGGGCAAACCATTTTGGGAAACAGTATGGTCGACTCATTCGGCTGAATTGGAAGAGCGCTCGAAGAGGGCTATAAGCAAAGCCGCAGATGGGCACCTCGTTCGTTTCGAGGCCTTTCATCCAGCAATTGATGGTGGTATTCATTACTTTGATGTTTCAATCAAGCCGGTTAAGGACGAGGCAGGGAATGTTTACAGTCTGATTCTAGAGAGTCATGATATCACAGAACGTAAGCAGGCCGAACAACAACGCGAAAAGACAATTGTGAAGCTGCAAGATGCGCTTGCCGAAGTGAAAACATTGCGGGGTTTCTTCCCCATTTGCTCATACTGCAAAAAAATACGCGATGACAAGGGGTATTGGAACCAGATTGAATCCTATATTCAAAAACATTCCGATGCTGAATTTAGCCACGGTATCTGCCCTGAATGCGCCGAAAAATATTATCCTGATATGGACCTGTATGAAGAAGATGCCAAGTAAGGATTTCCGATGCGTATTTAGATAATTCTGAACTTAACAGATTATCCTATCCCTGAGTTTCGAGCATCCGGCATATGTCAACAATACCAAATGTATGTACTACCAGTCCCTGGACATTTCTCTTTTCCATAGACCCTTCTTGACCCGCCATTTCAAAAAAAATTCAACTTTTTTCACTCTTTTTCATTTTTTGTGTCACAAAGTTGCACCTCAAAGACAATATACATAGCCAATGGTTGATGCCTCACTGAATATGAGTTAAACACTATCTGAACCTAGTAGATCTTGAACGATATTCCTGCTAATCGATAACCTCCTGTAAGATGAACGCCTAGAAATACCAGTGATATCGCAGTACTCATCAATAGAGAGATCTCCTATCAGCACTAATAGTTCCTGCTCGCCTACCAGATCCTGCAGTTGCTGTAAAGTTTGACGTGCGATCATTAGCGGCACCACATCTGATGCCGTTTTAGGTCTGCTTTTGGCCAGCGTTGTCCAAAACTGGGATTCCGGTATGGATTTTGCATTCGATAGGGCTAGAATATTGGGCTAGAATGGTGATATTATCGTTTTGATATTTTTCTTTGATGTTCGATAGGAATGAAGTGATTAAGGCTATGCCTATGACAAGAAATCCGGCGACAAGCTGGCCACTGAGCTAATGAAAATCAGACCTGATATTCCTGTAATCTTTTGTTCCGGATACAGCAGGAAAATATCTGATCAAATATGGGTAGAAATCGGTATCAAGGCTGACTTAGCTAAAACGGTGGGAAAAGTCTTGGATGAGGCCTAAGTCAAGACTCAACAACAATTATCCGAACAGGGAGTATTCACGAACTTGGATATTTAAGGATACCAAAAATTATAGGCAAACATAAATCTGGCAGAAAATACTTTCTGTCTATGCCAGTATTGTTGATTCCGGTAACGCCATATTTCGATCCATCGTCTGAATCTTTTCCATCCATCTATAGAAAGGCAACGACCATGCCCGCAAAAAAGAGAAAAACACCGCCCGCCCAAAAGAAGTCTTTAAAAAAGGTTAAACAAGAGGAAAGACAAAAAGAAGGCATCGTCTCCCCCATCGTAGGCATCGGTGCTTCCGCCGGTGGATTGGAGACACTAAATGCTTTTTTTTCCATTATGCCGCCGGACAGCAACATGGCATTCGTGGTTATCCAGCATTTAAGCCCGGAACACAAGAGCATTATGGCTTCACTCATTGATAAACACACCCGGATGACTGTCGAGCAGATTGAAGACGGCACAAAGATTGAGCCCAACCATGTCTATCTGAATCCTCCGGGCAAGAACGTGGCCATTTTCAACCGCAGCCTTCATCTGCTGGAACAGGTAAGAACCGGCACGATCAACCTGCCGATTGACTTCTTTTTCAGATCGCTTTCGGAAGACCAGGGCGAAAAAGCCATCGGCATCATTCTGTCGGGATCGGCATCGGACGGAACCCTGGGGATAAAAGCGATCAAGGGTGAAGGGGGCATGGTCATGGTCCAACAGCCGGAAACGGCAAAATATGACGGCATGCCCAAAAGTGCTATTGATACCGGACTGGTCGATTTCATCCTTCCGGTCGAAAAAATGCCGAAAACCCTGATCCGGTATGCGCAGCACCCTTTTCTTGGGGCACTGGATAAGATCAAATTCGCAGCCCCGCCGATTAAAAACCAGATACAAAAGATTTTTGCACTGATCCGCAGCAAAACCGGCCACGATTTTTCCCATTATAAACCGAACACCATTGCCCGGCGGATTGAACGCCGCCTGGCGATCCACCAGATAAAAGGGCTGTCCGATTACATTCTTTATCTCCAGAAAAATCCTGCCGAAATAGATGTGCTCTTTAAAAACCTGGTCATTGGGGTAACCAGCTTTTTCAGGGACCCGGAAGCCTATGATGTGCTTAAGGAGAAGGTGCTACCGGAGTTGTTGAGCGCAAAAGAGCCTGATATGACGATCCGTGTCTGGGTTGCGGGCTGCTCCACCGGTGAAGAAGCCTACTCGCTGGGCATGATTCTTTGTGAAACAATGGATAAGATCAAAAAACAGTTCAATGTCCAAATATTTGCGACGGATATTGATGCAATGGCCGTGGATACCGCCCGCAAGGGAATCTATCCGGAGAGTATCGGCGCTGATGTTTCCTCGGAGCGGTTAAACCGGTTTTTCACAAAAGAGCAGGGGTTTTTCAAGGTCAATAAAAAGCTGCGCGACATGGTCGTCTTTTCAATTCAAAATACCATTAAAGATCCACCCTTTTCCCGGCTGGACCTGGCAAGCTGCCGCAATATGATGATCTATATGGACAGTGTCCTGCAGAAAAAGATCATCCCCCTGTTTCATTATGCCTTAAACCCCGGCGGGATTCTTTTTCTGGGAACCTCCGAAAGCATCGGTGAACATACTGACCTTTTTCAGCCGTTAAATTCCAAATGGAAACTCTTTGAAGGCAAAAAAGGCGTTGGGGGAACGGAGAGCCCTCGTCCAACTGAGATCAATTACCGCGTTCAGCAAAAAGTCGAATCCGATGTAAAAAATAAGCTACCGGCAACAGGTGCCGTCCAGGCGATGGTCGAACAGGCCATCCTTGACGAATATGCGCCTGCCGGTGTTCTGATCAGTGACAGCTATGAAATTCCGCATTTTGTGGGTAAAACGGACAGGTACCTTGTTCCACCCACGGGCAAAGCCAGCTTTAATATCTTGAACATGGCCCGCGAGGATATCAAACATCCGCTGACCACAACGCTTCACAAGGCAATGCTGGAAAAAACGGACGCTTCCGCCAAGAACGTGCGCCTCAAACATAACGGTGCGTTTTGTATAATCGACATCTCCGTTAAACAGATGACAGGCAAGGGACTGTCCCCGGGGTTTATGCTTGTTATGTTCGAGGATAAGACACCTGTGAAGGCAGCGGATGGAAAAAAGACCGGCGCGGGGAAAGTGAAAAAACAGGACACTGCCCTGCAGGTCCTTGAGCAGGAACTGCAATCGACCAGGGAGTATCTTCAGGCAACCATTGAGGAGATGGAAACCTCCAATGAGGAGCTCAAAGCTAGCAATGAAGAGATGCAATCGGTCAACGAGGAACTTCAAAGCACCAATGAAGAGCTTGAGACATCCAAGGAAGAGCTTCAATCCACCAATGAGGAACTGGCCACGGTGAATGCGGAACTTCAAAATAGAGTGGATGAATTTACCAAAGCCAGCGACGACATGAACAATCTGTTGGCCGCCACTGAAATCGCCTCAATATTTCTGGATGCTGAGCTTTGTATCAAACGTTACACCCCGGCTGCCGCCAGGATCATCAGTTTGATTCAGTCCGATATCGGCCGGCCGCTCAATGACCTTAAAACCCATTTTACGGATGTCGATCTGGTCGGTCTGGCCGCAAAGGTCCTAAAAGACCTCAATACCGTAGAGATTGAAATTCAGACGAAAGATTTTATCTGGTATGACATAAAGGTAATGCCCTACCGTACCGCTGCAAATGTCATTGAAGGGGTGGCGATGACCTTTATCGATGTGCACAAGGTCAAGCAGGCAGATAAAATCAGAAGACTGGCTACTGTTTTGGAGGATTCCAATGATGCCATTATGCTACTGGGTCTGGAAGGAAATATTCTTGCATGGAACAAGGGCGCGCAGCAGATGTACGGCTGGACCGAAGCCGAGGCGCTCAAGATGAATATCAACGAATTTGTGCCGGAGGATAAGCTGAGCGAATTAAAATCGTTCATTGAAAAAATAGCGAAGGGACAACCTGTAGAGTCATTTAAAAGCCAGCGAAAGACAAAACCCGGGAAAATTCTGGATGTATGGTCAACCGGAACTGCTTTATCGGATGAAAGCGGTCAGCTCACTGAAATCGCGATTACAGAGCGGGATCTTGCGTGGTTGGCCGATAATTAAGGGAGGAGAAGATGGCAATGAGGAAAGGCACACCTGATTCTGAGCTCAGGCGAAAAGCAGAAAAGAGACTGAAAGAAACAAGCAGTACCAAAGACTTCTCAGGAGCATCACACGAAAGTATGGCAACGCTTATCCAGGAGCTTGAAGTTCATCAGATTGAGTTAAAAATGCAGAACGATGAACTTCGCCGCATTCAGGGTGATCTTGAAAAAACCCGGGACAGGTATTCTCATCTGTATGACTTTGCGCCGCTCGGGTAC
>JBAPTR010000143.1:0-1710 GCA_049282265.1 Desulfatiglandaceae bacterium
TTATGAGCCTGCGCTCACTGTCGGCAGCTGTTTGCGGTTTCAATCAGATTTTCAAAGAACATTCGCCGGCTTCATCTCGCCGGGGCAGTATTTACCGATCCATTTTGAAACTGGCTCATGGTATTATCGAAGTGCGCGACGTTATTGAACCCCAAATCGCCTTTCTTGCGAACAAAAACGCAACGGAAGAAGACGTCGCCACCATCTGGGCGGGGCGATCGAGGAACCCGAGGGATTTTTTGTGGTGAAAAAGAAATTCAAAAGCCATGATGAGAATTTTCACAGGACCCTGGCTGTTGCAGCCAAAAACCCCCTGTTGACCATTTTTCAAGCATCCTTGATCGATATCCTGTTCAAATTTATCTATAAGCAGAGCTGGCAGGAAGAACACAAGAGAAGCATCATCTTCCATCACAGAAATATAGCGGAAAAAGTGGCGAAGAAAGATCCTGAAAGCGCAATGCAGGCCATTGTGGAGCATCTCAGCGATATGGGGCGGATTCTGGGTCAACAGGAAGCCGCAAAGAGTGTGGATTGGTTGAAGGTCTCCTGAAACTTGACGGGTTCTTTGGAACCCTTTCGGCAAGGATTTTTTCCATGACCATCTTTGGCGACGGGCATGCCAAGTCCGTCTGACCGATCACAGGAAGAAAGGAGGTTATGAAAGCGTAGAGGGCCGGGAGAGTCAGGCTGACTCTTGCGGGTTTGTCCGGTTTTTTCACCATTTCTTCAAGGAGGGATAGAAAAATGAAGAAAATCATTTTTGTTTTGGTTTTTTTGGTTGGTGCCTTTCTGGTCTTGAACCCGGCTGTTTATGCCAAGGGACCGATAAAACTCAAGATGGTCACTTTCCTGCCGAAGGGCGATGTCAGCATGACCGCCTGGATGGCGTATGTGAAGGATGTGAACCAGAAAGCCAAGGGAGAACTGGAGATCGTCTATACTGGAGGACCGGAGGCGATTCCGGGCTTTAAGCAGTTCGATGCATTGAGCAACGGCGTGGTAGACATGGTCTTCGGCTGCGAGTCCTATTACGGCAGGGAGGTTACGGGCGCCGCCTATACTCACCTGACCAGACTTACCCCGATGCAGGAAAGAAAGAACGGCTACTACGATTTTCGAGTGAACCTCCTCAAAAAATTCAAAATCCATTATCTTGGCAGGGCGGAATTCGGTCCACAGTTTCTGATCTTCACTAACAAAGCGGTAAAGCGGCCGCAAGAATTAAAGGGACAGAAGATTCGCGTCTCGGCTACTTACGAACCGTTCCTCAAAAGGCTCGGCGCAGTGACAGTGACCCTTCCCGGATCCGACATCTATACGGCCCTTGACCGGGGCACCATTGACGGTTATGCATGGGCCGCGCTGGGAAACATACGGGCGGGATGGGTTGAAGTCTGCAAGTATATCCTCGAACCCAGAATCTATCAGATGAATATCGAAGGCCTCGTCAACCTGCAGACGTGGCAAAGACTCCCTCGCCATCTTCAAAAGCTGATGTCCGACTGCATGATCGAAAACGAAAGAAAATACACCAAAATCATGGCCGGAATTGCTGAAAACGAATTTCAGGAAATGCAGAAAAAGGGAATGAAGGTAATCCAGTTTTCTCCTGCGGACACCAAATGGTACGTGAACTTGGCTTACGAGGCCGGTTGGGATCAAGTGATCAAGCAAAATCCAACATTGGGGTCCAAACTGAGAAAACTG
>JBAPTR010000144.1:0-3822 GCA_049282265.1 Desulfatiglandaceae bacterium
GATATCAGAGATATATCCACATATCTCAGCAGGTTAAGCATTTACAAGAAGTTGCCGCCGGAGGACAAAAAGGCAATCAGGGCCATGGAACTTGTCAAGCTATATAACCGAGATGTCATCGACATAATGGATGACATCGACAAGTCTCCTGTTTGGATCAGGAAGGTCATCGTAGCGGCAATAACCTTGAGTTTACTGGGCAAGCAGGACCTGGCACATCTGGCTCAAGTTGCCAAAGCCCTAGATATAGATCCCCGAAAAGCTCGTGCCATCCAGCAATTCCTGGATTTTGGGAAGATGCTGCGTCCGATTGGTCCTCATATGGGACTCTGGGTACAGGAAAACCTTTCTCAAAAAGACGTGGATCTAATAGCAAGGCTTGCCGGGATCAATGAGAGCGATTTGCCCTACCGCATCAGAGGAGAAAAGCCGCCAAAGACGAGGCATTACAAGAAACCGCCGGTAGACGGGCTAAATCGGATTAATGAGGACATATATCTCTTCAGAATTATACGAGATTATTTAAGAGAAACGCCATATGACAATGAGGTGATAACAGACATCCAGGTATGCTCCAATAAAGTAGCGATAGTTATCAACGAAATACAGGATGCGATACGGGCGATACGGGCGTACCCTGAGAAAGTCAAAAGGAAGCCTTCTAAAAAAGGCATCGGAACGAAACAAAATCATGTTGACCAGTTCGCAAACATTGTAAACACTTTTATCAGGAAGAACAAATATAGGTTACCGTCGGGTATTACTTCAGAGGATCTGGAAGCAGAATGTTGGGTTTGCGTATTGGAGGCAGTTGAGAGTTGGGATGGAACCAAGAGTGACATCAATGTCTGGGTGCATAACAAGCTTGAATGGAAGATGAAAGACCTCCGCAAAAAAGAGTATCAGAGGCAAAAAACGATATCCCGGTATTTGACTCATGCCGAGGTTTTGGAGGTCAAAAATGAGGGATAGCATTATGTTTTTTTAAATCAAGCCACGTGGAAAACATGGCCTCCTGCCCCAAAAAAGTCTAACGATCGGAATTGTCTGCATCCTCAATCTTTTCAGAAAGCCTTTTAAACAAGGGCGCCTTGGCCCTGGATAATAGAAAATCCACCGAATCCTTGAATTGATAATTAAGGCGGGCGCTTGTTATTTCTTTGATCGTATTGATTACATCGGCCGGGTCGATTCCTTTTTCCAGAATATCCCTGCAGACCTTGTTCACCCTGTTTTGGTATACCTTGACGCACCGCTGATCCCTGGTTCGTTCGAGAACCGACCACGTCCGCGTGAGCTGACCGAGCCCCAACAACCTATGCAGTTCAATTGTATGCTCCAATTTGCTCAAAGGAGACGAAGACTGATGGATGGAATTTGCCATCTCTTCATCGATCATAATGCTCTTTGCCTGCCGCAGCCCGGTATCTTTCAGTATCCCCTCCATCATAGGCCACAGATCGCCTGCTACACGAAGGAGCAAACTGCTCTTGGAGCTTGCCGGAAATACCAATATGACATCTTCGGAACCCCCAATTTCGGCTTTGAAAAACTTCTTAATAGTGCTTTCTACCAGAAAATCAACGAAAAGGGTACCCATCGTTTCAGCGATCTGGTTTAGTCTCTTGGGCTTTTCTGACGAGGGCAACTCTTTCCAACCTTTAAATGGCACGGACGAATAGCCCCATCCATTTAGAATTGCAGGGGGAGTGCCATTTTCAAGCCATTCTTTGGAGACGATAAAATAATTGGACAGGATATTGATGGCACGCAAGCTGACCTTTGACTTGCCGCTTTCCATCAAGGCGACGGACTTTTGTCTGATCCCAAGCAAGTCAGCAATATATCCTTGGGTCAGTCCATCTCCAATTCTCAAAAATTTAATGCGATCGCCAGTGTTCATGATGAATTACCTCACATAGCACCCAAAAAGGCAAAAATATGCCTTGACAAGAACAAAATCCTAGGGTATATACGGAAAAATCCTAGGGTATATACTGCTTAATCCTTAATTATTAAAAACCATATGTCGCCAAAAGTCAAGCTACTAAGCGTTCAAAATCTTGCTTCGCTTTTTCAGGTGAGGCGTCAGATGCTCCTTCTCTTCACAAAAAAATATCAGATGCCCGCCATAAACACCGGGCCTTTCCTTTATATTCGACTCGAAATCCTCGACACATTTTTGAACAGCCGGACCGTTGATAAAAGGCCCCGATAAGTATCTGGCGCCTGGTTTTTTTCATATCACAATCGCATTAGCTGTCAAACCGTTACTTTCAATCTTCAAGGGAGAAAGGAGGCATTGATGTTTTTCAATATAGAGGATTTCCTCGAAGAAGATTTGGATGAAGAGGGTATGGCCCAAATGCCCGTAGATTTTGATACCAAAGGAGGCCTTGCAATGTCGGACGTAACAGAATTAGCAATTGATCAGATCGTATTTGTGCCGGAAATCTATCCCAGATCCAAGGTAGACCAGGAACGGGTCAAGTTGTTTGCCGAACTGATGACCTATGGTCAAGAGTTCCCTCCCCTTCGCGTCACAAAGAGTGAAAACGGATACATCCTGCTCGATGGAAAATACAGGCTGGATGCCCTGAAGGCCATTGGAAAAACGATGGCACCAATTGAACTGATTACTGAGGATGATAAAAGAACATGGAAGCTCAAATACGTGAGTTTTAATCGGGAGGGAAGCGAACCGCTGTCAAGGGCGGATTTGAGGAGGAATATCGAGAATGCGCTTCAAAAAGGGGCAACGGTAAAGGAAGTTGCCGGCTTTCTTGGTTATCATGAGGATTTTATTATGGATATTGTTAATGAAAAACCAAACTGAGGGGAAACGCCATGGCCACTGAAATCGCAATTAAAAGCATTGTCCTTCTCCCCGAGATCTATCCTCGGTTCAGGATTCATCAGGAACGAATAAAGTACTTCGTCGAACACATTAAGAGCGGCAAGGAGATCCCTCCATTAAAAGTGACCAACTTTGACGGTAGACGAGACGATGGCAAAAAATACGTCCTGCTTGATGGATGCCATCGCCTGGAAGCCTTGAAGTCCCTTGGAGAGAAGGAGGTTAAGGCGGACTTCTTCGATGCCCCACGCGGGCACTGGCTTCTCCTGTCAGCCAGATTCAACGCCGAGTCGGCTATTCCTCTCACCAGGGGGGAACTCAAGCACGTCATCATTGTATCCTATCTGAACGGGATAAAGGATACGCACGAGATTGCCAGGCTGATGGGCGGGGTATGCACGCTGAGGTACATTCAGCTGGTATTGAAACATTTACGGCAACCGAACCGCAGAAAGCGAGACCGACAGATACGCCTTTTCCACAGGCAAGGCCTCACCCAGCAGGAAATCGCCAGGAAAGCAGGCGTAACGCAATCAAGGGTGGCTCAAATTATTAATAAACGAAACTGTTCGTTTACTAATACTGCGTATGATTCCATTAAGTTACATGCCTCAAGACCCAGGCAGGTTGACATAATATCAACCAGGGATGAAGCCCTGGATACCCGGGATATCCAGAATAATCACAATGCCGCCCTCCCCTCTGCCAGCACGACGAATGCTGTCAATGCATTTCAAGCGGGACCAGTCGAGACTTCAGATCAAGGGCCTTTAGCATCTTCGGAAAAATCCGAGGCCATTGCGTTCCAAACCCGGGGCATAAACATCGAATCGTTCCCTGAAGGCGAGGGTCTGAGACAGACCGCACTCGAATTGAAGGCAGACATGGATGAGTACATAGGGCATCTCTCTCCATCCAACGAATACCGTGGGCCGGAAAAAGACAGTTGTGTCCCGGATATCGAG
>JBAPTR010000145.1:0-4641 GCA_049282265.1 Desulfatiglandaceae bacterium
AAAGCAACATCTCCTGCTTCCCCCCTGGTGGAGATCTTGGCCAAACGCTGACGAGGTCCTTCCGAACAGAAGCTGTCTCCCCCGTCGGTACCCGGGCCGAGCATCCACAACAGCATTTCTTGTTTCGCAACTCTCTTGCATGTCTTGCAATGATATATGTCCAGACCCCTGCAATTATACGTAACTTTCTGGGCGTGCCTTACGGTCAAGGATGCTTGCATCATCCTTCAATTGACCTGAATCTCAATTCGTTCAAGTATTGATAATATAGTCGTTATGTTGCGGTTCAGCTTGGATTCAAGAATTTGGATAATCGCGGTGCTGACCGGCACCGGGGGCCGTGCAAGCAAACGCAGTTTGATTGTGCGGTTCACGGTGTTCGGTCGAGTTCTTTGTTCCGGCGCAAGCGCCGGGGCAAGGAGCTTGACGCAGTCAGCACCGCGATTCCCGGCGGCGCAGCCGCCGGGAACGCCGCAAATCACCGGAAGCAAAAAGCAAAGCGGAGCGGCGCTTTTTTGCTGTCCGAGTGAATTTGCTTTGTTAGCCATTATTTTCACGACGATTGGCCACGGTTATATTGTGCCTTTCTTGAATTCGTCTCGTAGCATCAGAAAGTGGCTCAAGCCCTACTCCCTTGCGTAGCGTTTCAACTTTTTCAAGATCCTCAATTGGCAATGGATAGGCAATTCCATTTTCGTCAACGTCATGCTGGGTGCCATATTTTTGAGGCTTACCTGACATTGTAAGAACCCTGTCTTGAAGGTATACCAGACACCATCCTTCTGCTTCACCCTGAGTTATTACATTTTGTAACAGGGGTAAGCATTTATCCATGAAATCTGTATCCAAAACCGCATGCTGAACGACTAACCAGGCGGCTTTTGAACCTTCTTTGCCGACTAAACTAAAACCCGGCCAACCATATTGGTTGATAATTTCCTTGATGCGCGCATTGTTCTTTTCATGAACTGCTTTCATTCTAGGGTGGTAATCATTAGTTCCCAACTCTCCGCTATCAATTAATTCTTGCAAAACTCGTTGATCTTCCTGTTGCATCGACTGCAATTCGTTTTTTAATTCCTGGTTCAACTCTATGATTCCTTTGCTGGCTAATCGCGGTGCCAATCAGCACCGGTGTCCGGAAAAAGCGCCACCGGGAACAGGTGATTCCATGGTTCCGCCTATCTCATCACTTGGAGGATATCATGAAGGTTAAATGACAAAAGGCCCAGTTCCCTTGTGAGAGAAGCCAGGCCTTTCAACTCTATTCAATCCCCTTCACGATCTTACCCCTTGCTCTGAGGTTTATCTGGAGATTCCTTTAGCTAAACCGAAAATAATCTAGACCTGTCAGCATGTTGTGTCAAGGAGTAATCCGGGGAGGGGGGATGGAACCACTCCTGCCTGATTATGCATTCGTATCGTATACGTAATTTCCGGTATGCCCCCAAAAGAATAGGTTGCCAGTTGAAAGCATAACCTGTCCTGATCAGCGAATAAGAAAGGCAGAACCACTTAGGCTCTGCCTTCGAAATTTTCCAGGCTTCGTCGCGCGGTTCCCTATCCCGCAAAAGCAAAGTCAGCCCATGTTCCGCAACGATTCTTGTAATCAAAATTCTTTCCATGATCGTTATATGTCCAGAAGGGTGTGTGGCAATGCTTCAGGTTTTTCAGAACAGGCATCGGGGCGTTTTCAATCCGTATGGGTCCGCCGTCCAATCCCTTCATAAGATGCTGTTTCATTTCTCCAAAGGGCATTTTGATATGAAACTCTCCATCTGTTTCTTCTGTATCGATCTTCACATATTTGACCCCAAAATTTTTTTTCATGAACAAGGCGCCCATGTTTGTAGTAACCAGCGTTTCAAGGACTTTTCGCTGCTCCTCTGTGGCATTATCACTTACATATATCCCACCCTGAGAACCATACTTCATGAAATCTTCAAATTTGGGATAAAGAATATCACCATTATAGATAACGGTAATGCCAGAGAGATCAACATCATTGACTTTTCCCTCTTTAATCCGAAAAACCATGTAGTACCTGCAGCCACCCTCAACATCCCTGCCGAAGTAGTAGGGACAATGTCCTTCAGCAGCACAGGCCTCATTATAGGTTCCTTTTACTTGCCAGCCAGATTCTAATTCCGTCATATCATAGCCTCCTCTCCCGGATGCAGAGAATACCTCTCGCGAAAAGCCGATAAATCATAGTTCACCACTAGATCTTTTCACGAAAAGGAAGGTTATTCTTCCCACAAATTTCTTTGGTTTTCCATCAAGCATGCTTGTTGAGCTCCTGATAGAACACCACGTTCCATCAGGAGGCGGCTTGACACATTTTGAGGTGTGTGCACATGGAATACGCTCTGAAAAAGGTTGGTGAAATAAACTGTTATGCCTTTTATCAGTGCTGTAACTATGTTGCTGCGGATTCTCTCAAGAAGAGATGGAGCCAGAGGGTATTGAGTCTCAATGGCGTAGGAGAACGCGAAGGATTATTCAAAAGAATTTAAACGGAATTATCAATCCGTGAGCACATAAAAGTCAAGGTTTTTCTGGATCTTTGTATCTTATGCAAAAGGGGTGTTCTGTTACAACTGCCATAACAATAGTTGAAAATTGGTCGAATGAAGGATACCCAAATTAAACATGGCTTTTCGGGTCGCTTTCTGGAGGGGTGATGAGATTGGGGATATCTTGCTAATACATCAGGATTTCAATTGATTCAAAAACCTTCGATATGTCTGACTGATCCGTGCCTGTCCCTGATCACAGCTCACTGTTATAAAGGGGGGCTTTGAATCGTTAGTCATCGAACCCTGAACCTTTTTTGCTAGTTGACAGCGCGGGGGCCGCGTTGTAAGGGGAAAGGACCGGGAAGCAAACGTGTTTCATTCAAATCCAAAGAAGGGCGGCTGGTGCCATGCATAAGAGATTTCTCGCTATACCGATCCTAATTTTCTTTCTCGGGAGTGGATATGCCGCCATTGCCCGGGGGGGAGATATGGGCATGAAAGTTCAAATCACACCGGATAAGGTGGAACAGGGAGGGGTGGCGCTCATCAAGATCTCAGCTGCATGCTCCCTTCGAAGCGTTCAGGGGGACTGCAATGGAGAATCCCTCCTTTTTTTCCCGGACGGCCGAGGGAGCTTCGCATCCATTATCGGCATCGATCTGGAACAGGAATCGGGCGTGCGATCCCTTCGGATAAGGGGGAAGACTGCAGGAGGCAAGATCATCGAACGTTCCCTCTCCTTTCGCGTCTTAAAGAAGGACTTCCCGGTCCAACGCCTCACCCTTCCCAAGGGTATGGTGGAGCTGAACCCGAAAGATCTTGCGCGGGTCAAAAGGGAACATGCAACGCTCATGAAGGTCTTCAACGCCTCCCCCACAAAGAGACAATGGAAGTCAGGTTTTGAGGCGCCGCTCCATGAGCCCGTCATCTCCGCCTTCGGGCTTCGAAGGATCCTGAACGGCGAGCCCCGCAGCCCCCACACCGGCGTCGACCTGCATGCCTTCATGGGCGAGCCTGTGCGGGCGTCCGCTGCAGGCACGGTGGTCTACACGGCAAATCAGTTCTTCTCGGGGCATTCGGTCTTCATTGATCACGGGATGGGGATCGTCACGATGTATTTTCACCTCTCAAAGATAGAGGTGAAGGAGGGAGAGCGTGTCCTTCAGGGGCAGGAGATCGGGAAGGCCGGCGATACCGGCCGGGCCACAGGTCCCCACCTCCACTGGGGCATCCGCATCCGGGGGAGCCGCGTCGATCCCATGGCCCTCCTGGCCCTTTTCAAGCCCCGGACGGAATAAAAGCCGGAAGCACGACACCCGAAAGCCCAGAAGAAAATTCCCCCGAATCCCCGGCTGTCTCCCCTAGGCGGACTTCACCTCTCCCTTTGCCGTCGGCTTGAAGACCGTTGGATCAAGCAGACAGGTGAGGAGAACCAGAGGGAAGATGGCGCCTTTTGCCTCAGGAGTGATCAGCTCCTGCTGGGCCCCGATGCTTGCGGCGGCCACAATGATGCTAAGGTGCGAGGTGAGCAGCATCCCACTCAGGCGGGCCATTTTCTTCCTCATACCCTGAGACTTCAGGAGGAAGCTTGGCGGCACCTTCACGAGCATGGCCATCGCAAACAGTTCCAGGGTGAAGATGATCTGTTTCGCCCCATATACGCGCGTCAGATCGAACCGTATTTCCACATCGATGAAGGCCCGGTCAAAACCTTTGATCACTTGCCAGTATCTATAACAATGAGCGACACCTCGTTGCTGGTATATGTTTTATAGATTTGGAACTATGTGTGGTAGATAAGAATACAGTAGCATATTTTCCCAACCACAACATATAGAGGGGCGCTCATATTTATACAGTCCGGCAGTCAGTATAGACTTTTTGCAGTCACAATCTGCCAAACGCAAATCTAAGTTTCGTATTGCTTTGCTATCATTCACTTTTGACGACTTCAAGATCTTTCGCTTAGGATAATAATGGTTGAACGTGGACCCCAAGGCAGTTGAAGGAATTTAGAGTTTGTACAATTTGTGCACAACGTCCCCTTTTACGTAATAATTTGGGTAAATGGATTAGCATTCATAACTGTAGATGTGTGAAGCGTCCTCAAAGTTCCCCCTAA
>JBAPTR010000146.1:0-55685 GCA_049282265.1 Desulfatiglandaceae bacterium
CACTATCCCGGAAGGTGAGACGAAATTGGTAGTTCACCTTGATTGATGGAATCGTAAAAAGCTGGTTTATGCCGCGAGCGGCAGCCTATGAGGTACGAAGAGGAGCCGAACCTGACACTCTTTTTCACACCCTTTCTAAACACTTCGGAGGGGATGGACGCCGATTTGGGGTTTAGCGTAAACTCATAGAAGCTCGTGGGGTTTGGAGACATAAACCCCAAATAGTCGTCCATGCCGGTGTTTGGTGCCAAATGCACTATGAGAAAGGGTCTGAAAGAGACCCTCACACCCTGCTCCTTGACTCCGGGGGATGAGACGACTTCATTGGAAGTCCGTCCATGGACTTTTTACTGATGGAAACCGAAAAGTGTGATTTTTGTTTTCCATACAAATCAAAGGGTTGCGTTGCACCCCATTGATTTGCGTGCCCGTCCGTGGGCACGATGATGACTTTTTGCGAAGTCATCTTGCTTTAATGCTGAGAATCGGATATGAAATAAAAGGCATATGACTTAAACCTATAATGAATTGGAGGAGAGATGGCCATCAATAGGATTGCGTGCTGTACTGATTTTTCCGGGAATGCGGAGTTGGCATTTTACGCTGCCCTGGAAATGGCCGAAAAGTATTCGGCAAAACTGTTTATTGTCCATGTTTTGCCCACCATGATCAACCCTCTCCTGACGGATACTGAATGGGCTTTACCGGAAGAACCGAAAGAAACCCTGATGTCAAACCTTGAAGAACGGATGCAATTGGAGTATGCTGCCGGAATCGCTGAAGGAATTGACTCTGAACTCGTCGTCCTCTATGGGCATGTGTCTTCCGAGATCCTTCGATTCCTTGAAGACCGGCAGATGGATCTGGCGGTAATGGGATCATACGGCTTATCGGGTGCCGGCCTCGTTTTTTTTGGAAGTGTTGCCAAAAGGGTGACCAACAAGGCTCCGTGTTCGGTGATGATCGTTCGGGACCGGGAAAAGAAACATTAGGATTAGAGATAAAATATCGAAACCAAGCAGGAGGTGAGGAAGGCATGGAAATCAGGACCATAGGTGTTGTTGGTGCTGGACAAATGGGGGCTGGCATAGCCCAGGTTGCTGCAGCGAGCGGTTTTGATGTCATCATGAACGACATCAAGGATGAATTTGTGGAACGGGGTTTTTCAAGCATCGAGAAAAGCCTGGCGAGGATGGTCAAGAAGGAGAAGATAACAGACGAAAACAGGGGAGAGATCCTGGGCAGAATTCAAGGTTCAATATCCATCGCGGACATGGCCAAAGTCGATTTCGTCGTGGAGGCGGCAACCGAAAACGAGGGGCTAAAACTGCAGATATTCAAGGACTTGGATAAACAGTGTCAGGAGGAGGTGATTCTTTCCTCCAACACTTCTTCCATTTCCATTACGAGGATCGCGGGGGTGACACGGCGGCCCCAACTGGTGATCGGGATGCATTTCATGAATCCGGTCCCCATCATGAAACTCGTGGAAATGATCAAGGGCCTTGCCACTTCCGAGGAGACGTTTCAAGTGACCAGGTCCCTGGTACTGAAAATGGACAAAACACCTGTTCCGGCAAATGATTTCCCCGGATTTATCAGCAACCGCATCTTGATGCCCATGATCAACGAGGCCGTCTGTGCCTTGTTCGAGGGCGTAGGAACTGTTGAAGATATTGATGCGGTCATGAAGCTCGGCATGAACCATCCCATGGGTCCTCTCGCCCTCGCCGATCTCATCGGGCTGGACACCTGCCTTTCCATAATGAAGGTTCTTCATGAAGGCCTTGGAGATGACAAGTACCGCCCGTGCCCCCTGTTGAAGAAATATGTGGATGCCGGGTGGCTGGGCAGAAAGACCGGAAAGGGTTTTTACTCCTATTAAAATCTGAGAATGCCATGATCGCTATCCTAGACTATAAGGCCGGCAATTTGACCAGCGTAAAACGCGCCATGAATATCCTCAATGAGAAGGCCTGCATCACTTCCGATCCGGAGGTCATCGCCTCCGCCGAGAGGGTCATCTTTCCCGGGGTGGGGGCTGCGGGAAGCGCCATGGCCGATCTCCGGCGAATGGGATTGGATGAGGCCCTCGTAAGGACCTATGAAATGGGCAAACCTCTTCTGGGTATCTGCCTAGGGATGCAAATCATTATGGAGCACAGCCATGAGAACAATACGCGTTGTCTGGGGCTGCTAAAAGGGGAAGTGAAACCCTTTCCAGGAAACTTGCAGGATCCTGATAGGGACGGAAAGCTCAAGGTACCCCATATGGGCTGGAACAGTATTCGTTTCCTCAGAGATCATATCCTTTTTGAAGATGTGGATCCGGCCGGCCAATTTTATTTCGTGCACGGCTACTATCCTGTTCCCGGTGATGAGGACTGCATCGTCGCCGAGACCACCTATGGATTTCCTTTTGCTTCCGTGCTGGCCCTTAACAATCTTGTGGCGGTTCAATTTCACCCGGAAAAAAGCGGCAGACCCGGATTAAAGATGCTTTCAAATTTCTGTCACTGGGACGGATCAAATCATGCTTAGCAGGAGAATTATACCTTGCCTGGATGTTCGTGACGGCAAATTGACCAAGGGTATTCAATTCAAGGGGAATGTGGTTATCGGAGACCCGGTTGAGACGGCAGCACGCTACTACGAGGAAGGGGCGGACGAAATCGTGTTCTATGACATCACGGCCTCTTCGGAGAGTCGTGATATCATGATTGAAACGGTTGAAAAAGTGGCCGAAAGGATCTTTATCCCGTTTTCAGTTGGCGGAGGGATCAGAACGCTGGATGATATGCGGCGCGTTTTGCTTGCCGGCGCCGAGAAGGTGAGCGTCAATTCCGCTGCCATCCGGGACCCGTCCATTATCGAACGCGGTGCGGAGGCCTTTGGGAGCCAGTGCATTGTTCTGGGTATGGACGTAAAAAAGGTCGCCGGGACTGAAAAGATTCCCTCCGGTTACGAGATGGTTATCGACGGGGGGCGAACCTATACGGGACTGGACGCGCTCGCCTGGGCTCGGAAGGGGGAAAAACTGGGCGCCGGTGAAATATGTCTGAATTCCATCGATGCGGATGGCACACAGGACGGATATGAAATTGAACTGACCCGGCTCATTTCTTCTCAAGCAGGGATTCCGGTCATCGCTTCAGGAGGCGCCGGCAAACCGGCCCATCTCGCCGAAGTCCTGACAGCGGGCATGGCCGATGCGGCTCTGATTGCCTCCATAACCCATTACGGCATGTACTCCATTTCCGATATCAAGGTCTATCTGCGGGAAAGGGGAGTGCCGGTGCGTTTAACCTGGTAAGAGAAAGCCGGGAGCCGGCTTTTTTACGCAATGTTTTCCTATTTGCATATTCGGATTTTTTGATGTACCTTCATGATACAGTGAACGCAGGATCTGGGAGAATAGGTTATGGCAAAGATATTGATTGTAGATGACGAAGAGCATATCCGGTATCTCTACTCCGAGGAGCTGAGCGAAGCGGGATACGAGGTGATTACGGCTGAAAGCGGTTACAAGCTGTTGGAGAGGATTGAGGAGGAAAAACCCGATCTTGTGGTACTGGATATCAAGATGGTGGATTACAACGGCCTGGATCTATTGCAGGATATCCGAAACAATTTTTATGATCTGCCCGTTGTCCTCTGCACCGCCTATGACACGTTCAAAGAGGACATGAAATCCATTGCCGCCGATTTCTATGTCATTAAGTCTTTTGACCTGACAGAACTGAAGAACAAGATCGTCATGGCCCTAGAGGCGAGCAAACAGGCCGAATAGAAACCCTAAGGCCTATTTATGATAATTTTCCCCCCTCATAATGGTAAAAGCACGGTAGAGTTGTTCCAGGAGAAACAACCGGGTCATTTCGTGTGTGAAAGTAAACCGTGAAAGGGAAAGGACTTCCTGAGAACCTTTGAGGAGATCAACGGCGATACCCACTGCTCCCCCGATAACAAAAACCAGCCCTTCCTGTTCCGTCACCAGTTTTTCCATGTGTGAAGCAAATTCCAAAGAATCGTAGGTCTTCCCTTTCCGATCCATGGTGATCAGATATTCGCGCTCGCGGAGTTTTTTCTTGAGGTGACGGGCTTCCTGCTCCCTGACGGATTGATGGGTGGTGTTTTTTCCTATGGGGGCCGGTTTTGTCTCCACCCAGTCCACAGGGATGTAATGGCGCAGACGATCAAGATAGAAAGCCTGGCCTTCCTGGAGGAAGCCGGACCTGGTCTGGCCCACAACGATTATTCTGATTCGTGGCATGGTCTGAATCCTGAGGGATTATTTCGAAGACTAAAATCCGAGCCTGATGCGGAGATTGGTTAAAATGGGGCATTTTGAAAGTGTGCCCTTTTATTTTCTTTTCAGCTCCAGCAGTTCGGCAATCTCGGCTGTCACGTGATCGACGAGGTTTGTTTTCTGTTCACCCTTCCGGGTGGGGATTTCGAGGTTTTCTCCTCCTATCTCTATCGGCCTGTTTTTGAGTTCCGGATCGGGGACCACTTCGAAGGCCGGATCAAAACCATCCTCCAGGTACATCTTCTGGAATAGGGCGAACTTGAGGACATGGGCCGTTGAATCGAGAACGCCTACGTCATCCGGTCCCACGTATCCCAATGCAATGGCCTTTCTAAGACCCGCCAGAGATTCCCCCCCCTGGGTACAGACGATGTTTCCGTTCCGATTGGCTGTGATCATCGCATCCATGATTTCCTGCTCCGAAACCTGTACCACCCGGACGGTCCTTTCCCCGGCCAACCGATAATATTTTTCAGCCAGTTCAATGACCCTCGGCATGGATACAGGGTTTCCGATCATCGCAGCCTGGGCCACGCTGGGCCGCACGGACACAGGGACGAATTTCCTCTTTCCGGGCAGTTTCTCCAGGTAATAGCGATAAACGGGGTCAGCGTGCTCCGATTGTACCCCTATGATCCCGGGAAGGGCGGAAATGATTCCGGCCTCGTAAAACTTGAGAAAGCCGCTCATGACCGCCGTGATATTCCCGGCATTTCCAATGGGGACGACAATCACCTTGTCTTGCACCTCGTAGTCGAAGTCCTGGGCGATTTCAAAGGAAAAAGATTCTTGTCCCAGGATGCGCCAGCTGTTTTTTGAGTTCAGTAGCGCGACATGATAGTTTTCAGCCAGGGATTCCACCACTTTCATGCAGTCATCGAAGACGCCGGGCATCTCCAGGACCGTGGCACCGCTTCCCAGGGGTTGGGACAGCTGTTGTGGCGTCACCTTTCCTTTGGGCAACAGGACCGCTGATTTGAGAAAATCGCCCAGGTAGGAACTGTAAAGCGCCGCCGATGCCGAGGTATCACCCGTGGAGGCGCAGATAGCCAAAATATCCTTGAGCTTCCGGGTTTTGGCCAGGAAGCGAATATAACTTAGGGCGCAGGCCATGCCGCGGTCTTTAAAAGAGGCACTGGGATTGAGCCCATCATTCTTGTAATAGAAATCCATCCCCACCAGATTCTGCAGGCGGCTGTTTGCCCGGACCAAGGGCGTGTGCCCCTCTCCCAGGTAGACGATTTGATCCAAAGGGATGACCGGGGCTATGAATTCATAGTACCGGAATATGCCCTTGAGCGGCTGGGTGTTCAGCATTCGACGATAATCAAAGATTTTTTGCCAGGTCTTACCTCCCAGTTTGTGGTAGCGTGGCAGGTTCCTGTCCTCCAGCATGAGTACCTGGCCGCAGCGGGGGCAGGTATAGAGAAGTTCCTGAATGTCAGACTCGGTACCACACCCCAGACAGCGATAGAACATGTCTCCCTCGGGTTCAGGGATCAAATGGGGTTGTATATCTTCTGGAAATTGATCTGTTTTCACGGCTTCGTCCTTCTGCCTGGTCGTTCAAATTAAGGGATATTTCTTTTGAACGAGATTGATGAATCACTCCATTCCGACCTCTGCATCTGCAACATACAGTTCAACATTCGCAATAGAAAGCAGTTCCATCATAGCCTGAGATGGTGCACGGTCCGTAAAGAGGGCATCAATATCGGAAATATGGCAAATACGGACCATGGCATCTCTGCCGAACTTGGTATGATCGGCAACAAGAAAGACCTTCCGGGAACTGGCAATGATGGCTTGACCTACCCGTACTTCGCTGTAATCAAAATCAAGAAGCATGCCCTGTCTATCTATCCCGCTGATGCTGATGATCCCAAAATCTACACTGAATTGTTTGATAAAATCAATGGTTGCTTCCCCGGTGACACCCCGGTCTCCTCCTCAAACGTTTCCTCCTGCCACAATAACTTCAAAGTCGCCTTTTTCGCTCAGTATGCAGGCCGCACTCAGGTTGTTGGTGATAATTCGGAGTCCTTTGTGATCAGAAAGAGCCTTGGCCACTTCTTCGGCAGTGGTGCCAATATCAATAAAGAGAGATGCCTCGTCCGGAATGTGCTTTGACAAGGTCCTGGCAATGCGAATCTTGGCCGAAGAACAAAACATCTTCCTGGCCTGATAGGCCACGCTTTCCACGCTGGAGGGGAGTCCGGCTCCCCCATGATAGCGGCGCAGCAACCCTGTTTTTACGAGTTCGTTGACGTCACGACGTATGGTTTTGACGTTTCTGAAAAGTATTTCGCCAGCGCCTCTATAGAAAGAAATCCTTGACTTCTTACCAGTTCAATAATTTCCTTTTTCCGCTGGAGAGCGGACGGATTCCGATCTGAATTTTCATTTTCCAGCTTAGACGAGCCATTAATAAGATTATCCAGGGTGATTGTGTCAGACATCCATTTTCCCTCCGATCCGGACAGTTCTAGATGGACACTAAATAACATCCGTGCTGCTGTTTCACAAGGGAAACTTTTATGAGAAAGAATTCACAAATGAAAACAAAAGGCAAATAAATGTTCGAATATGAAAATATTTCTTGATACGAGAACTTTTGAAAGCTAAATTTCTTTCTAAAGAACTGTTAGATTGCAGGGAAGGGAAGCAGCAGTGCATACGCAGGTATTGATTATCGGCGGCGGAGCAACCGGCACAGGGCTTGCCAGGGATCTCGCCCTCCGTGGTGTCCATTGCACGCTCGTGGAAAAAAGTCATCTGAACGCCGGCGCGTCCGGAAGAAATCATGGACTTCTTCATAGTGGTGCCCGGTACGTTGGCACGGATCCCATTGCTGCTAAGCAGTGCCATGAAGAAAATCTCCTCCTCAAGAAGATTATCCCCCGGGTTATCGAAGATACCAACGGGCTGTTTGTCGCAATCGAGGGCGACGATGAACAGTATATTGCCGATTTTCCAAACTTATGTAAAAAATGCGGTATTCCGGTTCAGGCCGTCGATGTAGATGAAGCCAGGGAACTTGAACCAAGCTTGTCTGCCAAATTGATTGCCGCTTACAGGGTAGATGATGGAGCGATTGATCCCTTTGCACTTTGCAGGGAAAATATTGCTCAGGCCGAAAGTTTTGGCAGCAGCCTGTTGCTTCACACGGAGGTCATCGGATTCAAGAAGCAGGGAAATCAGATCACCGAGACGCTGCTGAGAGACAGGGTGACGGGAACGGAATCTGCTATCGAGGCCGACACCGTGGTGAATGCAGCCGGAGCATGGGTGGGCCATATTGCAGCAATGGCGGGGATAGCCATTCACATGTTGTATTCTAAGGGCACCCTTCTTGTCACTGGGCACAGATTTACAAGGCATGTCATCAACCGTCTCCGACCTCCCCATGACGGAGATATCCTGGTTCCTGGAGGCTCTGTTTCCATACTTGGGACAACATCCATACGCGTGGACTCTCCGGATGTTACTCTCCCATCCTTTCCTGAGATAGACCTCTTGGTGAATGAAGGAGCCGCGATGCTCCCTGTCTTGAAAAATACCCGCTTTGTCCGTGCCTATGCCGGAGTCAGACCCTTGCTGGATTTCGAAAACGGGTTCGATGACCGGTCCGTAAGCAGGGGTTTTTCTCTCTTGGATCATTCCAATGATGGGCTGGAAAATTTCTTGAGCATTCCCGGAGGAAAACTCACCACCTACAGATTTATGGCTGAAAAAACAGCTGATGTGGTCTGCGATAGGCTTGGTGTGAAGAAACCGTCTGTGACCGCGGTGGAGCCTGTTCCGTCCACAGGAATGGGAAGATGGAGTGAGCCTGGTGCGGCTGCACGGGTCTGGATAGAACAGAAGGATCCGGACGATCCCGTGCTTTGTGAATGCGAAATTGTTCCTCAAAGCCTCATCAGGGGCGTGATATCATCCATCACGAAGAAAAATATGAAACCAAGCCTTCTGGCGATCGGGGAGGTCACCAGGGTGGGCAAGGGAGTCTGCCAGGGTACGTTCTGCGGAGCGAGGATTACCGCAGCGATGCATAGCAACGGAGACCTTTGTGGGGATGATGGCCTGGGTGATTTGAAAGATTTTCTGCGGGAACGCTGGAGAGGTGAACGTCCTGCCCTCTGGGACGGACAACTGATTCAGGCTGAACTCAAAGAGGCCTTTTATTGCGGCCTTGCCGGACTTGAGCTAAGGGATGAATAGATAAAAGGAAACTTGCAGTGCCGTATTCTGATACCATAGAATGTGATCTGACCGTAATCGGAAGAGGGATGGCAGGCATGGCTGCGGCCCTTTTTGCCGCAGAAAAAGGTATCTCCACCGTGCAGGTGGGCACGAACGGCGGGATCATATTTGCCAGCGGTCTGTTTGATTTGTTCTCAGTTCATCCTGTGAATGAAAAGAACATCTGGAAAGATCCCTGGATGGGGATCGAGGCCTTGATACGGGATATCCCAGGGCATCCTTACTCCCGTTTAACAAAAGAAGAAATCCAATTGGCTTTTGAGGAGATGCTGGGTTTTCTCAATGTTGAGGGGCTGCACTATTGCCGGGCCGAGGAAGGCAACTCAGAAGTCATAACGCCCCTTGGAACGACAAAACACACCTATTGTGTCCCACAGGGTATGTGGAATGGTGTCCTGGCATTGAAAGAAAAAAAACCATGCCTTCTTGTGGATTTTCCGGGCATGAATGGATTCAGCGCTCTTCAGCTTGCTGAAAACTTGAAGGAAGCATGGCGCGACCTGAGATCTGCGAGAATCCCTTTCCCCGAAGGGAAAGGTCAAGGGACAATGGTGGTGGGGGATGTCATGGCACGGGGCCTGGAGTTACCCGAAAAGCGAGAGAAGCTTGCCGGCATGATTCTTCCTTACGTCAAAGAGGCGCAGCACGTCGGACTGCCCGCAGTCCTCGGTATGAGCCATCATAATGAAGTTATTCAAGAGTTGGGGGCAAGGCTAGGCGTGCCCGTTTTTGAAATCCCCACTTTTTCTCTTTCCATCCCCGGATTGCGTCTCATGGAAACATTCACCAATGCACTCTCCAAACGGGGAGTCAGGCAATTCGAACAAGAGCGGGTTTTGGTTGCTGAGCGTAGACCTGACGGGCGTTTTGCACTGGGTATCGGGAACAAGAAACTTCAAACCAGAGTGGTCAGCAAGGGGATCATCCTGGCGAGCGGCAGGTTTTGGGGAAAGGGGCTTTATGCGTTCAGAAACAGAATCAAAGA
The DNA here is from genome assembly GCA_049282265.1 of Desulfatiglandaceae bacterium. Classification (GTDB taxonomy): domain Bacteria; phylum Desulfobacterota; class DSM-4660; order Desulfatiglandales; family Desulfatiglandaceae; genus CAYUCJ01. Next base: position 9,558 of record JBAPTR010000146.1, read on the forward strand.
GACTGTTTTTGACTTGCCGGTAAGCCAGCCTGCTGAAAGATCTGAGTGGCATCGGAAAGATTTTTTTGATTTACGGGGACACCCTGTGAATCAGGCGGGACTGGAAACGGATGATTCCTACCGTCCGCTCGGCGATTCAGGAAAACCTGCCTTTGATAACTTGTTCGCTGCGGGCTCCATCCTGGCGCATCAGGACTGGATGCGTATGAAATGCGGCTCCGGCCTCGCCATTGCTACGGCATACGGGGCTGTCAATGGATTCTCGAATTAGGGCATGCCGTGAGACCTGATTGTTTTTTTGCTCCTGTGTCAGGTATAGGATAAATTAGAGCCATAAGGCGAAGTCTCAATGTGAGTCTTGAATTCAAGACGAGATCAAGCAATATCCTCCTGGGTCGTACCCTGGCAGGAAAAATCTCCCTTCTTCGATTGATGGCAGGACTGGACCGGCCGAAGCTCGCAAACGAAAAGCCGCAGGGCAAGACCATGCCCTACGACCGGATCATGAAGGAAATGCTGAACGGAAAACTCCCGCTGTAAATTCGCTATTGCAAAAGGTAGCTGTTTGTGGGGGTTTGAGAGTGGGAGTTAAAGTGTAGAGACTTTAACCCCTCTTTTTTTGTTGATCCGGTCGGCGTGTTACTATAAATTCTGTGTAACGTAAGGACGTATGAGTTTCTTGATCTTGGACCAGGGAACGACAAAAAACCGGTTCATTGTCCGCCCACTTTTAACAGGCCCTTGTGGTACCTGAAAAGGGTGTCGAAAGTCTGACACGTTTTGAATTGTAGTTTTGAGGTTGCTCATGCATATAATTTTTTCTTTTAAACGGCAGCTGCTGATCGATCTGCTTGCGGTCTTTATTCTAATTGCCTGTATTCCGTGCCTGGCCCTTTCGCAAGACACAACTGGACATTTGCTGAAGATCGGTCTTTTGCCGGTGCCGGACTCCATGCCTTTTTTTGTGGCGGAATCACTGGGCCTTTTTGAGGCGGAAAAAATCAAGGTCAAGGCCATACCCGTAGGCAGTGCCCTGGATCGGGATCAGCTGATGCAGGCCGGGAAAATTGACGCCATGCTCAATGAAATGGCCACAACGGCCATGTTCAACCGGAAGAAAATCAAGCTCAAGGTCTTGTGCATGGCTAGGGCGTCCAGACCCGGCACACCGCTGTTTCGTATTCTGGCTGCACCGGGAAGCGGACTCAAGTCCGTGGCGGACCTTGCCAATGTTCCCATTGCCGTATCGATGAATACGATTATTGAATACATTACGGATCGTTTATTGACGAAAGAGGGATTGGATCGCGGCCGGATCGTCAAGAAATCAATTCCGTCTATTCCTGAACGCTATCAGCTGTTGATGCAGGGACGGATAAGGGCCGCGACCCTGCCAGATCCCCTGGCCCAGAGTGCCCTGGCTGCAGGGGCCGTCAACATTATCGATGATGCGGCCCATCCCCGTTACAGCACCACCGTGCTGAGTTTCAGCACGGATGCCATCAATACCGACCCTGAAACCGTCCGCGGTTTTTTAAAGGCCTGGAATCTTGCTGCGGCCGGAATCAATGCCGACCCGGATGCCTTCCGACCCATACTGCTGAACAAAATCCGGGTACCTGAAAATATCCGGTCGACCTATGTGATCCCGCCTTTTTCATGCAATGCCATTCCAAATGCCCACCAGTGGATGGATATGATGCAGTGGCTGGTTAAAAAAGGCCTGCTTGATCACCCCCTTGCCTATGAAGATTCGGTTACGGATCGGTTTCTTCCGTGACGGGTTTCAGAAATTGATGAATTCTAGGAAAGAGGGCAGGGAACGCTTTTGCACAACCGAACCCGTGAATGGTTATAATCGATGATCGAGGTAAATGATCTGACATTTGCCTATGGGAACGATCCGCCCATATTCAAAGCATTCAACCTGAAAATCTCTCCCGGAGAAGCCTGGGCCGTTATCGGACCGTCCGGCTGCGGCAAGACCACCTTTTTATACCTTCTGGCCGGCCTGCAGGTGCCCGATTCCGGTGAAATCCGCATTGCCGGGGTTCCGGTGGTGCGACCCAGACCCGGGACCGGCCTTGTCTTGCAGGATCACGGGCTGCTGCCATGGGCCACAGTATATGACAATGTTTACCTGGGGATAAAAATCCGGCGGTTTTACGGACCCGACGGCCGTCATGCCCCGCCGGACATACCGGCGGATAAGACCAGGGCGGAGCAGCAGGTATCCTTCTGGCTCCGGCGCTTGGGCATCGACGCACTGGTTAAGAAATATCCACTTCAGCTTTCCAGGGGCCAGCGCCAGCGCGCCGCCATCGCGCGAACCCTGGTCCTAGGACCGGATCTGTTGCTGCTGGACGAGCCTTTTTCAGCCCTGGATGCACCGACCCGGGACGATCTTCAGACCACAATCGGCGAATTTAACCGGGATTCCGGGTTGACGACGATCATCGTGACCCATGATATAGAAGAGGCCGTGACCATGGGGCAAAAGATTCTGGTTCTGGACGGAACTGCCAATGCAAAACCGCGAGTCATCGAAAATCCACCTTTCGGTAACGGGATGCGTCGGGACACCAACAAGTTCCATGCCCGCTGTGCCTTGTTGCGGAAAATACTGGAAGATTTGACATGAAACGCGATATAACCCTGGCATCTGCTGCCATCGGATTTGTAATGCTTCTGGCCCTGTGGCAATTGCTCACCTGGATCGTCCGTGATGCCATCATGCCGTCGCCTTTTGAGGTGATTCCCGTTTTTTTCCGGATGATGCCCGGAGAGTTGGGACTGCATACCCTGGCCAGTGCAGCCCGCATACTCACGGCCATCGGTCTGGCGGTTATTACTGCCGTACCGATCGGCCTGGGCCTGGGCCTTGCGCCGAGGCTGGATAGTGTGGTCGCTCCACTTATTGCAATTGTCTATCCCATCCCGAAGATTGTTTTTTTGCCGGTCATCTATGTGCTGTTGGGTATTACCGATATTTCCAAAATATTTCTCATCGCCCTGATTGTTTTCTTCCAGATCTTGGTGGTTGTAAGAGACCAGGCCACCAATCTGCAACCGGAACTGATCCTGTCGGTGCGGTCCATCGGTGCCGGCCGGCGTGCACTTTTCCGCTATGTTTATCTCCCGGCGACCGTACCTGCCGTTTTAACGGCCCTGCGGGTATCGGTGGGAACCGCAATTGCCGTGTTGTTTATTGCCGAGCAGTCGTTGACCACCTATGGTCTGGGATACTATATCGTGGTGGAAACCTACCAGGTGCTGCGCTATACCGAGATGTATACCGGAATTATGGCCATGGGATTTCTGGGTGTCATACTCTATTTTGCCATTCACGCGCTTGAGTTGCGCGTAAACCGGCACCTGTATACGGAAAAATGAGCGATTATGACGGATTGTAGATCAATGTCTTATTCCAGGGCCTGGTGCATGGCCATCCGGCCGAAAACCCTGCCGGTGGCCGTGGCACCGGTGATCACCGGGACCGCCGCCGCCGCCGCCGACCATGTCCATGCTTTCCTGCCGGCAGCCGCGGCCCTGATCGGTGCCCTTTTGCTGCAGATCGGCGTGAATCTGGCCAATGATTATTTTGATTTCAAACACGGGATTGATTCGGCCGAGCGCATAGGGCCCGTCCGGGTCACCCAGAGCGGTCTGATTGCATCGGGCAGTGTCCTGAAGGGCATACTGGTGATCTTTTCCCTGGCCACCCTGGTGGGGATCTATCTGGTCCATATCGGTGGGATCCCCATCCTTGCAGTGGGAATCTTGTCCATCGGTTCGGCCCTGGCCTACAGCGGCGGCCCCTATCCCCTGGCCTCCCACGGGCTCGGGGATCTGTTCGCCTTTATCTTTTTCGGGCCGATGGCGGTGTGCGGCACCTATTACGTCCAGGCCCTTTCCCTGCCTTTAACCGTCATCTACATGTCCGTCCCGGCGGGCCTGCTCATTGCCGCCATTCTTGTGGTGAACAATCTGCGGGATATCGACACAGACAAACAGGCAGGGAAGCACACACTGGCCGTGCAGATCGGACCGTTATGGACCCGTATCGAGTATCTTCTTCTTTTGTCCGGCGCATATCTGCTGCCGGTTCTGATTCGCGCTATTCTCGGGTCTTCACAATGGATCTGGCTACCTCTTTTATCCCTACCCATGGCCATATCCGAAAGCTATAGGGTTTGGCGATACGAAGGGGCCAAATTGAATGCGGCCCTAGGGGGTACCGTCAAACTGACCCTTATCTTCAGCATCCTTTTTTCCATAGGGATTCTTATGATGCATTGATTGAGAAGAAGTTTATTTTCTGTAAGGAAGATTCATCATGGGTGGTTATCAATACATCGGCGCCCTGGACCAGGGAACGACCAGCAGCCGGTTCATCATTTTTGATCACAACGGTCGAATCCGGAGTGTGGATCAGAAGGAACATGGACAGATATTTCCGCAGCCCGGGTGGGTGGAACACGATCCGATGGAAATCTGGCAAAATGTTCACGAAGTGATAGGTGGTGCACTCCGCAAGTCAGGCATCAGCGGATCTGAACTGGCCGCTGTCGGCATCACCAACCAGCGGGAAACCACGGTTGTTTGGAACAGGCGTACCGGAAAGCCCTATTGTAATGCCATTGTCTGGCAGTGCACCCGAACGGATGAGATATGCCGGAGACTCACTGAAGATGGGGGAAAACAGAGGTTTCAAGACGTAACAGGTCTTCCTGTTGCCACCTATTTTTCAGGACCGAAAATCAAATGGATACTAGATGAATATGAAGACGCCGGGATCCATGCCCGCAAGGGCGAGGCCCTGTTTGGTACCATGGAATCCTGGATCATCTGGTGGTTGACAGGTGGCCCGAAGGGAGGGTCTCACGTAACGGATGTGACCAATGCCAGCCGCACCATGCTCATGGACTTGCACACCCTCCAATGGGACGAGGATATCCTGCAAGCCTTGGATATCCCGAGGGAGATGCTCCCTGAGATCGTCCCTTCCAGCGATACGCAATCTTGGGGAACTTCTCTGAAAGACGGCCCACTGGGAGCCATGGTTCCGGTCTGCGGGGCACTGGGAGACCAGCAGGCGGCTCTGGTGGGCCAGACCTGCTTCGATGCAGGCGAGGCAAAAAACACTTACGGCACCGGTTGTTTTCTCCTTTTCAACACGGGTAACCGTCCGGTTATGTCCCAACACGGATTGCTCACCACGGTCGCATACCAGTTAAGAGGTCAAAAGCCGGTTTATGCCCTCGAGGGTTCAGTAGCCATAGCCGGCGCCCTTGTCCAGTGGCTGCGAGACAACCTGGGGCTGATCAAAAAGGCCCCTGAGATTGAACCGCTGGCCCTTTCGGTAGAGAATAACGGGGGGGCCTATATCGTTCCCGCTTTTTCCGGGCTGTTTGCCCCCTACTGGCGTCCGGATGCGCGTGGCGTCGTGGTGGGGTTGACGCGATACGTGAACAAAGGGCATATCGCGCGTGCCGCACTCGAGGCATGTGCCTATCAGACAAGGGACATTGTTGAGGCAATGAACAATGATTTCAGCGCCGGACTCTCCAAACTGAAAGTGGACGGGGGCATGGTACATAACGACCTGCTCATGCAATTCCAGACAGACATCCTGGGCGTTCCCGTCATCCGACCAAAGGTTGCAGAAACCACGGCGTTGGGCGCCGCCTATGCGGCAGGCCTGGCTGTAGGGTTCTGGAGAGGGCTTGACGAACTCCGTCGGAATTGGGAGGTTGACAAGACCTTTACCCCAGCCATGTCTTCGACGGAGAGGGAAGAGGGTTACAAGGGATGGAAAAAGGCAGTGGAAAGGACCTATAATTGGGTGGAATAGTGGCGAAGTTTCTGGTAGGTAGAAATGGCGATCGAAATACTTTCGACAAAAAGACTTGAGCAAATGCGCAAATCAAGAGAAGGAACCCCTATGGAAGCTGAAAAATGGTTCGAACCTTACGGAGGTGAACTGGTCAATCTGCTTGTCAATGAAGAGCGTGCATCCGTGCTTCGGGAGATTGCCCAGAGCCTCCCGGACATCATCTTAAACGACCGTCAGCTTTGTGACCTCGAACTCCTGGGCACCGGCGCTTTTTCGCCTTTGAAAGGCTTTTTGAACAAAGCGGATTACGAAGCGGTCCTGGACCGAATGCGACTGCAGAATGATATGATCTGGCCTATCCCCATTTGCCTGGATATTTCAGAAACCCAGGCGCGCAATCTTGAGGCAGGACAATCCATTTGTCTCAGGGATCCCGAAGGATTTCTCCTGGCCGTCCTGCATCTTGAGGATATCTGGGCCGTTGAGCGCGAAAAAGAGGCCATGCAGATTTACAGAACCCTTGACCGGAGCCATCCCGGTGTTCACTATCTGTTCGACAGGGGAGGAGACTGCTATCTTGGCGGCAAACTGGAGGTATTGAGTCTGCCCCTCCACTTCGATTTCAAACAACAGCGAATCACGCCCTTGGAAATACGCAGGTTGTATGCCAAGCTCGGGTGGCACAAGGTGGTTGGGTTCCAGACCCGAAACCCCATTCACCGTCCCCAGTTTGAAATGACGCTTCTTGCCATGAGAGAAGCCAAGGCCAACCTCCTCCTGCTCCCCATTATCGGGATGACCAAGCCGGATGATTTCGACTACTATACCCGGGCCCGGTCCTACAGGACAGTCTGCAACCACTACCCTCCTGACTCATACATCCTCAACCTCCTGCCACTGGCCACTCGCATGGCCGGCCCCAGGGAAGCCATCTTGCATACCATCATAGCCAGAAATTTTGGATGTACCCACTTTATCCTCGGACGTGACCATGGAAGCCCCGGACTTGATGACAAAAATGAACCATTTTATACGCACGATGAGGCTCGCAAAACGGCCCAGGACTACAGTAGCGACATTGGAATTGTCCCGGTGCCCTTCGAGGAGATTGCCTACCTCCCGTTTGAAGACGAATACCGTCCGGTGGATCAGGTGCCTGATGGGACGCAGACCATTGCGCTCACAGGTACCGATATCCGCGAGCGGGTCCGCTCAGGACGAAATGTGCCTGAATGGGCCACTTTTCCTGATGTTCTTGAAGAATTGCGTCGCAGTTACCCCCCGCCGCGAAAGCAGGGCTTTACCGTTTTTCTGACCGGACTTTCCGGCGCTGGAAAATCCACCATCGCCAGGATTCTCTATTCCAAATTTCTTGAAATCGGGGACAGGCCGGTTACCCTTCTGGATGGTGATATCGTACGACAGAATCTTTCCAGCGAATTGGGTTTCTCCAAAGAACACAGAGATATCAATGTCAGGCGCATTGGATTCGTGGCCAGTGAGATTACAAAGAATCGCGGGATTGCCATTTGCGCCCCCATCGCTCCTTACGAAGCCACAAGGGAGCAAATTCGTTCACTCATCGAGACTTACGGCGGTTTTGTCGAGGTTCACGTGGCGACTCCCATCGAGGAATGCGAAAGACGCGACAGAAAGGGCATGTATGCAAAGGCCAGGGCCGGTCTGATCAAGGGCTTCACGGGCGTGGATGACCCTTACGAAACTCCGGAAAATCCCGAACTCCGTATTGATACTACAGCGCTAAGGCCTGATGAGGCCGCCCGGGAAGTGCTCCTTTTGCTCGGGCAGAAGGGGTACATCTAGTGGATTTCGCAAGACCGGCTCGAAGTCGCTGGACCTACCGCATACTCGCTGTGATCTGGATGACTACAATCTTCTGGCTCTCTTCAAAACAATCCTTGCCATCCCAGGGTCTGTTTCCGGGTCAGGACAAGATAGAACATGCCTTGGCTTTTGGAACCCTGGGGTTGCTTATTGCCGGGTCTTTCAGGGGATGGGGGGGGCGGTTGTCGACCCGACAAATCATTGTGGTAATCCTTATCACCGCATGCTACGGCCTTTTTGATGAAGGGCACCAGTATTTCGTCCCGGGCAGAGATTCAAGCCTTGGAGATGTGGGTGCCGATATCGTGGGAGGCTTCCTGGCAGCCCTTGTTTTCCGAAGACGGCGGGCAGACATCCTAAAATAGAAGAGACCCCCAAGTGACTTTCCTGTACGTTTCTTGACTTTCCGATGGCCGTCTGTTAGAGATTATAGGCATTTCGATCGGAGAGAACCATTAATTCGGGCACGCGATGCTGAGAAATCTAGCCTCTCTTGTAAAGGCCATTCATCAGGAACCCTGGGCGAAAGATATCGAGACCGATGAAACCTTCTGGAACCTCCTGTCAGAGTGGCTCGAAGAACATGTCTTTTCGGCTTTTCTTGATCTGGTGGTTCGTCAGGTGGACGAACTCATTGATATCGATCCCGATCTTTCCGAACCACGAATCCTGGAACTGGCAATGCAATGCATGGTGGATTTCCTGGGTGCAGAGTCTGCTTCCGTCAGGATATATGATCCGCTGACCGAACAGATGCTCAGTTACGGTTCCTACCCCCTGGTTGACGCATCGAGAGAGACCTTTGTCCCCCTTGAAGGCAGTATTGCCGGGGAGGTGACAAAGAGCAGAAAACCATGTCTTGTCCCCAATATTCTCGATGAAGGGCGATATCAGGATAAAGAGGTCATCCAAGGGCGTGGCGTTCATTCTCTGCTGGCCATCCCTTTGGAAATACCTAGTTTTTTCCCACATGAACGCGATACTGTCGGCGTCATCCAGATCTATTTTCGCGAAATGGACCGCTCGTTTTCCAAGCTTGAAATCCAGATTGCAGATCTTATGGCCAAACGCCTCAGCTTTGTGATGGCCCGAAAAAAAATCCTTTCAATGCTCAAGGTGAACGAAAAAAAGGAGGCCATTGTTAAACAGATTTTTAAGAAGCTTGGGAGGAAGGGCGGCATCAAGATCAAGGAGGCCTTTGACAGGATCGTCCCCGAATTGGCCGATATGGCAGATGTCCAGAGCTGTGCCCTCTTTTCCGTAACGCATGACTACAACCGGGTCGTACTTGAAGCAGGCTATCCTGAAAGCCTTGGCTATCACAGCATCGGAAGGGAATTTCCAGTAGAAAAAGAGCCTGCCTTTGAGGTCATCATGAGTCTCAGGGACTACAAAGGGGATTCCAAATACGAAATTGTGACAACCTCCTATATCCTGGTCGTGGAACCCCAGAAAAGTGAGTTGATCTCTGAGAGTCTGAAAAAATTTGCGCGGTTGCACAACATCAATTCCATACTCTACATTCCTTTATCCGTAGAAGGAGAGATTACCCATTTCATGACCTTTGATGCCATTGAACAAAGGTTGCGATACAGGGACGATGAAATCGAGCTGTTTCTATTTCTGGGCAGGGAACTGATGAAGGCACGAAAGATGGAGCGCCTGGATGATATCTTGCACGATTTCAAGAATCCCACCATCGCTATTGCGGGTTTTGCCAGGAGGTTGAAGGTCCTTCTTGAAAAGGAACAGACCGAAAAATCCAAGGACCAGATTAAAAAGTACGTGGACATCGTGCTGGAGGAGACCAGCCGACTCCAGGAACTTTCTCTCAGCATTTATGAGGTGGGAAAGGAACAGGTAGTGGATCTTTCGGATGTCCTGCGCCGCCGGTTTGAAATCAACAGGGAGGCTATCAAGGAGCAATTGAAACAAGATGTGACGCTCAAAGAGGAGGGGCTCCAACCCGGACTCCATGTGAGATGCTATCCCATGCATCTTGAACGGGTTTTTGACAATCTTCTTAACAACGCTACAAAGGCCATACCGCTCAAGGGCGGATTTCTCTCCATTCGGACCTATGCGACAGATAGGTGGGCCTGCGCCGAGATCAGCAACACGGGGCAGATTGCCTATGAGGACCGGGTTCGTCTTCTTGAAGGAGAGGGCCAGGGAAGGGGATTGTATATAACCAACCGTATTGTCCGTCTCCTGAATGGAAACCTCAATATCGACGGCGGACGGAACAGTACGACCTTCATCGTACGTCTGCCCCTCGAAAAAGCACCGTGAGGAGCCATGGATGAATTGATTGAGAGACTCGAAAGGAACGAGGAAATTGCCAGAAGGTTTTTTGATGTGGAAGTCAGCATCCTGTCTATTTTCAATTTCAAGGAGCTGTTCGAAAATCTCCTGACGGAAATAAAAAAGAAATTCGAGATTCCCTACGTCTGGCTGTCTTTGATCGAGGGGAGCCCGATTACGCATCTCATCCGTGATCTTCAGGCATCCGAACTCCTGAAAAACAGATTAAACATCCTTGATCAAGGGACCTTTTCAGCTTTGATCGGACACCGGAAGGACCCTTTGCTGTTGAACGACGATCTGACTCCCTTCTACCGGCTCTTCCCGGATCATGAAAAGTATCTCATCCGATCCCTGGCCATAACGCCCATTACCCATCAGGGCGAGGTTATTGGGAGCTTCAATTGTGGGGATTTTTCACCGGATCGATACCAACCTGGGATGGACGTTTCCCTTCTTGAGCGTCTCGGCGTGAAATTATCCATCTGCATTTCAAATGTGACCGCCCATGAGAGAGTCAGGATGGCGGCTTCAAGAGATCCCCTGACCGGTCTCATCAATCGAAGGGTCATGGAGTCCGTTTTGAAGCGCGAATTCACAAGGGCGCTTCGCTATAACCATCCACTGGCCCTGGCATTCATGGATCTGGACGATTTCAAGTTCATTAATGACCGATATGGACATGACGTTGGAGATCATGTGTTACGGCATGTGGGACACCAGATCGTGCAGATGAGTCGCGAGAGTGATGTCGTGGCCAGGTATGCGGGAGACGAATTCATCATCATTCTTCCAGGGACAAAATATGACAAGGCCGGGCAGATGATGAACCGGCTGAGTCAATATCTCCTGCAAAAACCATTCATTCAAGACGGGAAACCCATCCGGCTTTCCCTGAGCTTTGGAATAGCACAGATTCATGACCCCGGCGTCCAGGATCCGGCCTCCATGATCAAGAGGGCCGATGAAAGACTTTATGATGCCAAAAGGAAAGGGAAAATGAAAGAGCGGGTGGTTTCTTTTGAGCGTTAGAGTGTATCTGATTTTGTGAGACCGGAAGAAAAAAGGGGGGTCGTTTTGCCGACCAGCGTATGGCGGAAGAGGAACAGGGAATGCAGGAAAAAATTTCTCCCCAAAAACTGGCATTTGATATTGACGGGGTCTTTGCCGATACCTTTCGGATCTTCGTGGAGACCGCCAGAAATCAATATGACATCAAAGTCGATTACGAGGATATCACCGAGTATGATTTCAGAAAAGTAGTCGATATTGATGATGAGACCAGCAGGCTGATCATTCAAAAGATCCTCGATGATCCCATTCGTATGGGGATCAGACCAATAAAAGGAGCGATCGATGTCATTACGCGACTTTCTCTCTTAGGCCCCATTCTCTTTGTGACGGCAAGACCCGGAAAAACTGCGATACTGGAATGGCTCCTGCAACAATTGAAAGAAGTGGATCGCGGTCTCATCCGGCTGGAGGCCACGGGCACGCACCAGGAGAAAATTCCTATCCTCCTAGAGCATGGAATCAGGTATTTTGTGGAAGATCGTCTCGATACATGCTACTTGTTGGCATCGGCATCAGTGACGCCCATTGTTTTTGAACAACCCTGGAATCGCAAACCACATCCCTTCCAGGCAGTCAGGACCTGGAAAGATATTTCTGATATGATTGAATGGGCCGGGTGAAACTCAGCTTGTGATGAAAACGGGGTAAAATCGGCTTGACAACACTGCCCTGTTTCCGAAAAAATATGGGGGATGGTTCATCCGGCTAATCGGTAAGGTTCCGGGGTAAAATCGGCATGACCATTCTTCTGAACGTGCTTCAAATAAGTTTTTCGAAATTCCTCATGAAAAGAGTGTGTCATGCCTACTTACGAATATATTTGCAAAAAATGCAATAAGGTCTTTTTCCTGATCATGCGTATCACGGAATATGAGAACAAGAAGATCCGATGCCCGCACTGTAAGAGCACAAGGGTCAAACAGCAGATTACGCCTTTCCAGGTCGTCACCTCCAGGAAAGGCTGACGGCACGGGATGTTGTGAGATGGCCCATTGTGAAACCTTTTAACCCTGATGATTATAAGAGAGGAAAATGAAAAATGAGATGCCCCCATTGTGAAAAAGAAATCTCGGGCAAGACCTGCCCGGAATGTGGTTCTGAAACCCCTGGAGAAGCCCGCTATTGCATGGAATGTGGTAGCCTTCTGGAGTACGCGGGAGAAGAAACGGCTGGCGCTGAAGACGTGAGAGAAGAAACGGCTGACGCTGAAGACGATGAAATTGATTTCGAAAACCGCGTGCTCTGCCCCGACGGCACCTGTACGGGAATTATCGTAGACGGCAAATGCACGGAATGTGGAAAACCGCTTGTACCCACAGGTTCAACGGATAAAGGAGAGGAAGAGGAAGCGGAGACAGGGGAGGCATAATGTATGAACTCATGATTACCTCCCAATTTGCTGCCGCACACCAACTCAAGGAATTTCATGGAGGCTGCGAAAACCTGCACGGTCACAACTGGAGAGTAGAAGTCCATGTCAAAGGCTCCAGACTGGAAGATAACGGTCTACTGTTGGATTTCAGAGAGATAAAGCAGGCCACAAAAGAGGCCTTGGATGATTTGGATCACCACTTCTTGAATGAAGTAGCCGCATTCAAGGACATGAACCCATCTTCCGAGAACATCGCTCGTCATATTTTCAAGCGATTGTCCCGGTCTCTCGACAGGGGGGATATCCGGATCAGCAAAGTGACGGCATGGGAGTCGGATAACGCTTGTGCAAGCTATACGGAGCCCTGATGAATTCCGGGAAGGCCTTGTCGCAGCCTCTTGTAACGTCGGATTCAATGAAAATATTCGCTTTCATCCCAGCGCGCTATCAATCCAGGCGTTTTCCCGGCAAACCCCTGGCCTTAATCGCCGGCAAACCCATGATTCAACACGTCTATGAGCGGGCTTCGCGCTGCCCGGAACTTTCACAAGTGGTTGTGGCGACGGATCACGACACCATTTTTAATCAAGTTGAAGCCTTTGGCGGAAAAGCCGTGATGACCCGTTCGGATCACCATTCAGGTACGGATCGTATCTGTGAAGCCGCCGGGAAAGTAGGCCTGTCCGGGGAAGATATCATTGTGAATATTCAAGGAGACCAACCCATTTTCAATCCCGCCATGATATCCACCCTTTTGGGCCCTCTCCTGGCGGATTCAAGTACGCATATGACGACACTCATGCACAAAATTCACAGAGAAGAAGACATCAGAAACCCCAACCACGTGAAAGTGGTCACGGACAATGGAGGTTACGCCCTCTATTTTTCCCGTTGTCCCATTCCCTTTTATCGCGATCGAAATGGTTTTGGTAAGACGCATTTCAAACACCTTGGGTTTTACGCCTACCGCAAGGACTTCCTGGTGCAATTTACGAACCTTCAGGTAAGCACCCTCGAGTCTGCAGAAAGACTGGAGCAACTGAGGGCACTTGAATATGGATTCAGGATCAAGGTGCTGGAAACTGCCTATACTTCTCAGGATGTGGATGTGCCTGAGGACATAGAACGCGTGGAAAAGGCGTTGCAGGAAAGTTCCCTCCGCCGTGATGCACATGCCGGTTAGAAAAGTCTGGCATCTCAAGAGATCAACCCCTGAAACAACCCGCCTGGCACGGGAAGCAAACCTCTCCCCGCTTCAGGCCCACCTGCTTGTGAATCGGGGAATCCTGAAAAAAGATGCCGCCGATTCCTTTCTGGACCCCCGTCTCGCCACACTCCCCAATCCCATGCAAATGGAAGGCATGATCCTTGCTGCTTCAACGATTATCACCGCCATTGAAAGACCTGCCCCCATAACGATTTATGGAGATTACGATGCCGACGGCCTCACCTCCGCAGCCCTTCTGCACAATTTTTTCAGGGAACTTGGATTGCAGGTTTCCTGCTACATCCCGGATCGCCTCAAAGAGGGTTATGGGCTCAACTGTGATGCCATAAGAAAAATAGCGGAGAAGGGAAAGGGCCTGATCCTGACAGTGGATTGTGGTATTTCCAACGCGGCGGAAATAGAACTGGCCAAGACCCTGGGATTGGAAATCGTCATTACGGACCACCATCAGATCCCTCCGGAGTTCAAGCCTGTTTGTCCCGTAGTGAATCCTCATCAATGGGAATCCTCATCATCGACCTATCAGGTTCTGGCTGGAGTGGGCGTCGCTTTTTTCCTGGCAGGGGCAATACGGACCCTGCTCAGAGAAAAGGACTGGTTCAGGCGTAGAAAGGAACCGGACTTGAGAAAGTATCTGGACCTCGTGGCGCTGGGTACGCTTGCAGACCGCGTTCCTCTGGTTGGCTTGAACCGGGTCCTCGTTTCAAACGGGATTCGCTCCATGGGGTGGAATTCACGGCCCGGAATGCAGTCCATGATGCAGGTATGTGGAATAGAGCCCGGCGAGGTTAATGACCAGGACGTGGCATTCCAATTGGCACCCATGGTCAATGCCCCGGGAAGACTTGGAGCCGCTGAAATTTCTTTGAACCTCCTGACGACCCGGGACGGGACGCTGGCCGGGGAACTGGCGGAAAAGGCCAAATCGGCCAACCGTCGCAGGAGGCATATCGAACGGGCTATTGTGAATGAAATCGAGGGGAGAATCAGGTCGGAGCCGGATCTGATCGACGGCCGCAGGACCCTCTGTTTCGGGGGAGAAGAGTGGCACAGGGGGGTCCTCGGAATCGTCGCCTCCAGGCTGGTTGACAAGTACCATCGCCCTGCTCTGGTTTTCTCCCTTCAGGATGATATCGCTGTGGGTTCCGGGAGAAGTCTCGATGGTTTCGATCTCTATAATGCTTTGGACAGGATGAGGGAGTTTATAGAAAAGTACGGAGGGCATACCCATGCAGCCGGGCTTACGCTTTCGCGAAAAAACTTCCCTATATTGGGAAAAAAGTTGGAAGACTACGCCCGTACCACGATGGAAGATCCGGAACTGTTTCCCAAAGTGGAGATTGATGCATGTCTCTCTCTTGAAGAGATTACGCCTTCGGTTTCGGAGCAACTGGCATGTCTGGCGCCTTTTGGAGAAGCAAACCCTGAACCCGTTTTTCTGTCACCTGAAGTGGAAGTTGTTTCTTCAAGGATCGTTGGGGAAGGCCACCTCAAAATAGCCGTTCGACAGGGCGAGAGGGTTTTTGAATGCATCGGCTTCGGTCTCTCAGGCCATCATTCGCTGGAAGGGAAGAGGATCAGGTTGGTCTTCAGCCTCCAGATCAACCGGTGGCGGGGTCACAAAAAGCTGGAACTCCGTATCGTGGATCTCGAAGAAAGGGGCAAGAAATCAAAGGTCATCCTTGAAGATTCCGGCGGCGAGATCGATATCTTCGGGACTGAAGACAAAGAGGGATTTTTCACCGCCGGGAAGGGCTGAGCCGTAAACATAATTAATGTTGATGCCTTCTTCACCGAATTTTTTCGCCATTTGTGCCAGGGTCCCCGGCCTGTTATCAATCTCAAGGGCGATGACGGGCATAATATCAAAAAGATACTCCTCCTTGGAGAGCAGGTCGATGGCGCGGTCCGTGTCTTCCACCAGCAGCCGTATGAGTGCGTAGTCCGCTGAATCCTTCTGCATGGAACCATAGCTCGCGGCCGGGGCAATCCTTTTCAGGGATTTCCCCCGCGCCCTGAATATCTGCTGCACGTATCCGGATGCGTCCTGGATGGTGAGGGCGTCTATGTTGATGCCCGCATCTGAGAGTAAGGTGGAAAGCCTGCCCAGTTCGCCCGGGATGTTTTTCAGAAATAGCGCTATTTCAGTCCTGACCATGCCTCATCTCCAAGGTTTGATGTAACCGCAAAGCTCAAGCGCCTTGCAATAGCAGGATATGACGCCTTCCGCCGTATCAAACTATTTGACGGCAGCGGCGTCTTCGTATTGCTCGAAATACTTCAGCAGGTCGCTCTTTGTAGAAAGCAAGAGATAAGAATCTTTGTCAAGGCCTGATTCATAGGTCTCAAGGCTTTTTAAAAATGAGTAGAATTCCGGGTCCTTGTTGTATGCCTGGGCATAAATCAAGGTCGACTGTGCATCGGCCTTTCCTTTGGTCTCCTGGGCCGTTTTGTACGCCTCCGAGGTGATCCTCTTCAGGTCCTTATCCCGGTCTCCTTCGATCTTCTTTGCCTCCCCCTTGCCCTCAGACCGAAATTTTTCCGCCATCTGATTCCTCTCGGCGATCATCCTTCCATAAACGGATTTGCGCACGCTTTCCACGTAGTTCACTCGTTTTATCTTCAGGTCCACCAACTGGATCCCGAACGCTTCAACCTTGGGCTGAGCCTGCGCCAGCATTGCCTGGGTAATCTTTTGCCTGCCCATGGCCACCTTGCCAAGCGAGCCCCCTATATTTTGCTGGTCGATCGTCACGCTCAAATCCTGCAGGTGATGGTTCGTATCCCTTACCGTTTCAATAAGCGGATAGGAAGTGATAAGGTTTCGGACCGAGCCACCCACGATATCATCAAGCCGGCCCTGTGCCCCTGTAAGGTTGTTTACCGTCTGGAAAAATTTGAGAGGATCCACAATCTTCCAGAGGGCAAAGGTGTCTACCCATATATAGGTCTTGTCGAGGGTCGGGACCTGGCCGGGTTCGCCGTCCCAGTTGAGCAGGTTCTTGGGAAAATAGGTTGCAATCTGTATGATGGGGATCTTGAAGTAGAGCCCGGGCTTTTTGATGGGCTGGCCCACGAGTTTACCGAACTGGGTGATGACGACCTGTTCTGTTTCATCAACTGTGAATGCCGCTGAATAGACGGCGATGAAGGCAATGATTAGGACAATCCACAAGAGCTTGAGTTTCATTTTTTTTCACCTCCAATTTGCCCCAGGTTGAGGAACGGGAGGATATTTTTCTGGCTCTCATCCAGAATGAATTTCTTCCCCATTTTCGGCAGGATCTGCTGCATGGCATCCAGGTAAAGCCGGCGCCTGGTGACATCCTTGGCCTGCTTGTAGGCAGCGTAAAGATCAAGAAATCGTGCCGCGTCACCCTGGGCACGGTTGACTACCGATATGGCATATCCCTGCGCCATTTTGATGGTTTTTGTCGCGTTTCCCCTTGCTTCCGGGATGACCTTATTATAGGCCCTTTTGGCCTGGTAGATCATCTGTTCCCTTTCCTGTATGGCCTGGTTGACCTGATTAAAGGAAGGTTGGACTGCTTCCGGAACATTGGTTTTCTTCATCTCGACGGTCACCACTTTGATTCCGAGTTGTGCCCGATTCAGTTCCTCTTGCAGTGCGATTCTGCACGCTACTGCGATCTCTTCCCTTTTGCTGATGACGGAATTAATGCTTCTGTCTCCGACCACGAGCCGCATGGTGGCCTCGGTCAGGTCCCTGAGGATGCCGTTCACTTCCCGCACCTTGAACAGGTAGTCATAAGGGTTGTTTATCCGGTACTGGACCACCCAGGGAACAACCGCCACGTTTAGATCACCCGTGAGCATCAACGATTCATTGAGATAGGAGGATCCGGATGCATAGCGTGTCCGGACTCCCGCCTCCAAGGTCCTGAAACCGAATTCCTCTTTGAATATATGCCTGACCGGTACCTTCGTGACTTTTTCAATCCCGCTGGGAAGCTTGAAGCTGAGCCCGGGCGGCGTTGTTCTCACGTACTTCCCGAAACGCTGGACCACGCCCACTTCATCAACGCCGACCGTGTAAAAGCAACTCGATCCCAGAAGAATCACGAAGATAGCCACAATGACAAGCCATGCCCCTCCCGGGAATTTTCCTCTCATGCCTTTGATTTTTTCAAAGATTTCATCAATTCCAGGAGGACCTGCGCCACCCGAACCTTTTTTTTGCTGCTGCAGTTTTTCCCAGTCCCAAGCCATAGGTATGCTCCAATATCGGTTTAAATTTATAGTCTTTAATTAGGATATCGAGAAAAGCCTCGCGCGTCAAGGATTAATCAAATGGCGGCATCGCCTTGACTTGAGGGGTCCAAGGATTGTAGGATTGAGACATGGGCAGACGCAAGACTTCATTGACACCCCTCAAGGACGTGATCGGCAGTCTCTTCAGGGAAGGGGGGTTGCCCTTTGACCTCGATGATGTGAGGATCTGGCAGGTCTGGGAAGATGCCGTCGGTGCGCTTATTGCCAGACACGCAAGACCCTCATGGATCAAAAAACGTCTTCTCAGAGTAACCGTATCCGACCCCGTCTGGCTCCAGGAACTCAGGTTCCAGGAGCAGGAAATCAGGGAAAAGCTCAATCAGCGCCTGGGAAAAGAAGTCGTGGCGAAGATAGAATTCAGAATGAGGTCTTGAGAGAGTGGTTCCCCTGGCCGAAGATGGGCTGAAGGATATCCAGACCTGGTTGCCCTCCTAGCAAGGCCTCCATGAGTGCCAGTTTCGAGCTTGAATGCAGACTCGGGTATACGATCTGCAACCGTTTAGGCTCCAGGTTAAACCGCCTGCATCGAATGATCAGGTCGGCGAGCCTTTCAGCGGGATAGATCATGGCCAACCTGCCTTTCCTTTTCAAGAGACGCCGGGCGGTGCTCAAGATATCATCAAGAGAGGCAAGGATTTCATGTCTTGCGACGGCCTTTGAAAAATCGGGGTTTATCCTGCCGCTGCCTGTCTTGCGGTAAGGCGGATTGCAGGTGACGATGTCCGCTATTTTCTCCGAAAGCGGGGCATGGCGAATGTCTCCCAGAACGATTTCCATTTTTTCCGAAAGACCATTGATAACCCGATTCCTCGAAGCCTGACCGGACAGATCTTTCTGGATTTCGAGACCCAACGCGTATCTTAAGGGTCTCGTCAATAGAAGGACCAGGGGGATCACGCCGCAGCCCGTACCCAGATCGACCAGAATGTCACCAGGCTTGACAGTGGCAAATTCTGCGAGAAGCAGGGCATCTATGGAAAAGCGATAGCCTTTTGCGGGCTGTATCAACTTGAGGCGACCGTTTAGGACCGCGTCGAGGGTCTCGCTCGGTCCGGCCAATCCTTCAGGGGGTCTGTATGATTTCATGGGGATCAATCTTGTTGAAAACCAGGCCGCTTAGAACCTTTGGGTAGAAATAGGTGGATTTCCTGGGCATGACCAGGGAGAGGCCGGCAATTTTTCTGACCTGGCCTATCTTTGTAGGGTTTAGCAAAAAGGCCATCTGGAAATCGCCGGATTTGACGGAAGAGAGCGCGAATTTTACGCTGCTCTGGTATTGAAAGATCTCTTCATCGTCCAGATCCTCTTTCCTGAAACCCAGTGCCCGCTGCAGGATGAAACGGGATAGGACAAGCACATCCAGCTTTTGAAGGGCAGGGTGTAGATCGCTTCCCATTTCCTTCCTGATGCCCTCTTTCAGGGAAAAAAGATATCCACTATCAGCGCCATTGAAAAAAAAGCCGATCGCCGAACGGTTTTTGCCGGCCTCTGAAATGGCCGTTCTGAAAGCCATGGCATCAGATGAAAGGCCTTTTTCGGTAAGGGGTATTTTCCTGATTTCAAACCATTCACCCATGGTTTTCAGGAAGGGTTTGATTCTGAAATCCGGTGACCGCTTAATTAATCTGTGAGAAGGCAGGATGGTCAGGCCCCTGTCATCCAGATTGGTCAGGTACATCATTGCAAATTCATAGGACCTGTTGACCGGCTTTTTCCCATGCCTCGCCCGCATGATATTCCTGTAGTTCCTGGCCGTCTCATATCGGTGGTGCCCGTCCGCAATGAAAAGGATTTTTGGACGAAACGCTTCCGTCACTTTTTTCAAGACCGAGGGGTCCTGCAACACCCACATTCGGTGGAGGGTCCCGTCCTGAAGGGGGAACGATACATGGGGGTTATCGCTCAAACCCTTTCGACACAGCTCCATAACCCGGTTTTCAGGATCTTCGTAAAGGGAGAAGATCTGGCTGAACTGGACACTACAGGCACGCATCAGTTTGAGGCGGTCATCTTTGTGCGCGGAAAAAGTCCTTTCGTGAGGCAGGATGATCCCGGATGCCTCTTCTTCTATCCGGACAAGGGCAATGATGCCCCACCTGGTGCAATTGGAATCACCATTTCCCGGATCATAAGTCAGGGAGGTGACATAAAGACTGGGGGTCGTACCACGAATCAGAGTGCCCTCGGTTTCCCAGCGCTTGAAAAAATCGGCCGCCCTGGTATATTGGTTGTCCCAGTCGGAATCCCCGATCTTTTTCTTGCCGAGGATGAGGCGGATGACGTTGTGGGGGTTTGCCTCGTAGAGGGCAGCCAGCTGCTCGACAGAAATAACGTCATAGGGTGGGGCGACCAGGCTCGAGAAATCCTGCCGGGTGTTGAGATCGTAGGTGAGCCCCCTGAAGGGCGCAATCACGGCCATGGTGTTTTTGGAACCTCCGAAGGTGTAAGTCAAGGGCTTCACCCCATTTGGAATGCTTGAATACCGGAAACCCACTCGTGTCAAAAATGATTGATGGATAGACACTTTTTAAAAAAGTGTACATATCATTTATGCCCTCCTGTGTATATGACATAATTAACGTCTTGGAAATTGCTGTTTGAGAATTCGGGCAGGAGCGGGTCGGGATATCTCTTTGGCAGCCGCTCTAACTGAGCATGGTTTGGATCAGGCGAATGACGGGCGCCGGCATGACTCCCAGCCAGATGAGCAGCAGCGTCAGGCCCGCCAGGGTGAGCCGTCCGCACAGGGACAACGCCAATACGGGAACTGAAGACTTCGCCTCCGATTGCCGGGCGTAAAGTACCACCACTATGCGAAGGTAATAGTACAGTCCGATGGTGCTGCTCAGCACCAAGATAATCACCAGTGCCCAAAGAGAACCGCCAACCCCGGCCACTACCAGGTAGAATTTGCCGACAAAACCGGCCGTCAGCGGCAGCCCGGCCAGAGAAAGCACCATGGCCGTAAAGACCCCGGCCAACCAAGGCGAACGCCAGAAAAGTCCCCGGTAGTCTTCCAGGCTTTCCGCCTCCTTGTCCGGCCCGGAGAGCACCGTAATCACGCCGAAGGAACCCAGTGTGCTCACGAAATAGGCTATCAGGTAGAAGGTCACTGCAGTGAAGGCAAGGAAGCCTCCGGCCAGGAAGGCCACCAGGAGGTAGCCCATGTGGGCGATGGAGGAGTAGGCCAGTATGCGTTTGACGTTGCTCTGGAGGAGCGCCAGCAGGTTGCCCGCCAGCATGGAGGCGGCGGCGATGGCGGCGAAGACGATGAAGAGTGAACTGCCGACTTGAATGTCGCCGGGAGGAAAAAGGCGGAGCAGAAGGGCCACCAGAGTGCCTTTGGAGACCGTTGCCACGAAGGCCGTCACCGGAGCGGGCGCTCCCTGGTAGACATCCGGTGTCCACAGATGAAAGGGGACCACCGCGAGTTTGAAGCCGATTCCCACCACCATCATTCCCAGACCGGCAAGCAGCAATGGGCCGTTATCTGCCAGTCTGATCGAGCCCAGCATCGGCCCTATGCGGTCGATCGCCATATTCCCTGAGCCGGCGTAGATCAACGCCATACCGAACAGGAGAAAGGCCGAAGAAGCCGCGGCCAGGATCAGGTATTTGACGCCGGCTTCAACATGACGGTCAAGGCTGTGCGGATACGCAATCAAGCCGTAGAGCGAGATACTCAGCAATTCCATCCCCAGGAACAGGGACGCGAAATGATTGCAGGCTGCCAGGACCGACGCGCCCAGGGTGGCCAGGAGCATGAGGATATAAAATTCTTCCCGGTTGCCCTGATAACGCCGCAGGTAGCCGTGGGCCAGCAATACGCAGCCGGCAGCGGCTGCAAAGAGTAACCCCATATAAAGAACCGCATAAGGGTCAAGCATCAGCAACGGCGTCACCCGGTGGGGAGCACCCTCCATCGTCCACGGCAGGGAGGCGACAGCCGCTGTGAGCCCTGCCAGGGTGATCGTAAAGGCCCCTGTGTAACTCCGATGCACGGCAACCATCAGCATGACGGCGACTGCTGCCGTCCCCACGCTTATCAACGGTAACATGACCACAAGATCGACAGGATTCATGGATGATCCTCCCGTTGAAAACCGGCCGGTGCGCCCGTCGTCGACAGGAAAACCGCTGTCTCCAATCTGTCGATCCGCCGGATACTATCGGCCAGATCCGTGATTTGCTCCAGTTTCTCCAGAGACGGACGGACGAAGGTGAAAACCGGCTGCGGAAATATCCCAAGCCATACGATCATGGCGATCATGGCGCCCATTACCGCGGTTTCCCGGATGGAGAGATCAACCGGCTTCCAGTCCTCTTTCATGGGGCCGTGAAAGGTGCGCTGCATGATCCAGAGAGAGTAGACGGTGGACCCGATGAGGCCCAGGGAGGCCAGGACCGCCATGGGAATGTTCGCCCGGTAGGTGCCCAGAAGCACGAGAAACTCGCCAACGAAGTTGCCCAGCCCCGGCAGCCCCAGCGAGGCAAGGGCGAAGACCATCGCCGATCCTCCCATGCGCGGCATTGCCGACCAGAGCCCCCCCATGCGGTTCAGGTCGCGGGTGTGCAGCCGCTCCTGGAGTGCGCCCACCAGGAAGAATAGTGCCCCGGTGCTGATGCCGTGGCAGATGATCTGCATCACAACCCCCTGGAGGGCGAGACGGTTCCAGGCAAACACGCCGAGGAGCACGAATCCCATGTGGCTGACGCTGGTATACGCTACCAGCCGTTTGAGGTCGGTCTGGGCGAAGGCCAGCAAGGCGCCGTAAAGAATCGCCACGACCCCCAGCACCATGGCCACGGGAGCAAAAACAAAGGCCGCTGAAGGAAACAGAGGAACCACGAAGCGCAGCAGGCCGTAGGCACCGGTCTTGAGCAGCAGGCCGGCCAGAATGACGCTGCCGGCTGTCGGCGCTTCCGTATGGGCATCGGGGAGCCATGAGTGAAACGGTACGGCCGGGAGTTTCACCACAAAGGCGATCAGGAATCCCAGCATCAGCCACATGGCTGTTGTCGGCCGCAGGTGGGTGCTCAGCAGCTGCAGATAATTAAAAGTGTAGACCCCCGTGTTGTGGGCGTGGATAAAATAGAGCCCCAGTATGGATACCAGCATGAGCAGCCCGCTGATCTGGGTGAACAGGAAAAACTTGGTGGCTGCGTAAACCTGATTCTCGTGACCCCAGATGACAATGATGAAATACATGGGTATCAGCATCATTTCCCAGAAGAAGTAGAAGAGAAACAGATCCAGGGCGAGAAAAACGCCTGTGATGCCGGCCAGGACCCAAAGCAGGTTGAAATAAAAGAAGCCGGTGCGCTCCTTGATCTCGATCCATGACGAGGCCACGGCTATGATTCCCAGAAAACCCGTCAGCAGAACCAGCACGAGGCTTAATCCGTCGGCGGCCAGAAAAAAACTGATGCCCAGCTCGGGGATCCAGGACAGCTGAATTCGGACCAGCCACGGCCCGCCGAGTGTGATGCCCATCTCACCGAAGCACTGGGCCGCCAGGCCCGCTCCCAAGCTCAGGTCGATTACCAGGGTCACGAGGGCCACCCACTTGGGCCATCCTGCATGCCTGCGGCCCAGGAGCCAGGCCAGCAGCCCGCCCGCCGTCGGAACCATGATAAGCCATATCAGAATCATAGAAACACCACCAATCCGAGAATAATCACGGCACCCAGAGTGATGCCTAGGGCGTAGGACCGGATTCGACCGGTTTGAGTACGACTCAGACCGCATGAGGCCAGACGGTTTATCCAGGCGATCCAGCGGTAAAAACGGTCGATCACATCGTTGCGGTTGATGCGGGCCAGCCAGACGTA
This sequence comes from Desulfatiglandaceae bacterium, assembly GCA_049282265.1. GTDB lineage: Bacteria > Desulfobacterota > DSM-4660 > Desulfatiglandales > Desulfatiglandaceae > CAYUCJ01. Next base: position 33,342 of record JBAPTR010000146.1, read on the forward strand.
GGGATGGACCACTATCCTGTCATACAGCAGGTCGAACCCCCAGCCGGCAAACCACAAACGGTGCAAAAACGCGCCGGCACCGGAGTGGACCAGTTTCTCTGTGAACCGGGGGATGCGTCGGATGAACAGATAAATGAGAAGGATCCCGACCAGAGAGACGGTTCCGGATATGGCTTCGAAAAGGCCTTCCCGGCCCACACGGACACCTGCCGAAATCGCCGCCGGAAGGGCCCTTTTCAGAAAATTCGACAGGACCGGTATCCCGCCCAGGGATCGGGGGACATCCAGAAAACCGGCAGTCAGCGACAGCACCGCGAGGACCGCCATCGGAAGGGTCATCCGCCATCCCGGGCGTCGGCTCACCTCCATCCCGGGTGGGCCGAAAAAGGTCAGAATGACCATCCGGAAGGTGTACATGGAGGTTAGCAGAGCGCCTGCAATACCGGCCGCCCACAGCCACATGCCGCCGCGGGTGGATGCGTAGGCCTGCCAGATGATGAGATCCTTGCTGTAAAACCCGGCGGTCACGAGGGGCACGGCCGAAAGGGCGCCGCTCGCGATAAGAAAGGTCCAGAAGGTCACAGGCAGCTGTCGGCGCAGTCCCCCCATCTTGAACATGTTGTGCTCGTAGTCCAGGGCCAGGATGATGGCGCCGGCGCCGAGAAACAGCAATGCCTTGAAAAAGGCGTGGATCATGAAGTGAAAGATGGCCGCAGACCAGGCCCCGACGCCGAGGGCCAGGAACATGTAGCCTATCTGACTGATGGTGGAGTAGGCCAAAACACGCTTGATGTCGTGCTGGGTCAGGGCGCTGAAGCCGGCCAGGAGGAGGGTGACGGCCCCTACGACCGCCACCAGTGTCAAGACGGCCGGCGCCAGAGAGAAGAGCACGTGGTTTCGAGCGATCAAATAAACGCCTGCGGTCACCATCGTGGCGGCGTGAATGAGTGCACTCACCGGGCTGGGTCCGGCCATGGCATCGGGCAGCCACGTCTGCAGGGGCAGCTGGGCGGATTTCCCCACCGCGCCGCCCAGGAGAAGCAGCGCGGCGACCGTCGGCAGAGTAGATCCAGCGGGCCACAACTCCCGGGCGCGCAGCATGGTATCTTGAATCTGCAGAGTCCCCAAATGCGTAAAGATGAGAAACAGGCCGACGGCCATGGCCGTGTCTCCGAAGCGGGTAACGATAAAGGCCTTGCGGGCGGCATACCCGTTTTGGGGTTCCTCGTACCAGAAGCCGATCAGGAGGTAACTGCAAAGACCGACACCCTCCCACCCCATGTAGAGCAGCAGAAAATTGTCCGCCAGCACCAGCGTGAGCATGAAGCCGATGAAGAGGTTCATGTAAGCGAAGAAGCGGCTGTAGCCTTCCTCCCGGATCATGAATTCGGTGGAATAGAGATGAATGAGAAATCCGACAAAGGTGACCACCAGGATCATCACCAGGGACAGGGGATCCAGATAGAAGGCGACAGCCGGGCGGAACTGCGCGGTATCCAGCCATACCCAGAGAGTCTGGGTGAAGGCATGACCCCGTGGAGGAGCGGCTATGAATCCCAACGCCACCATTCCGGCCACAGCGGCGGACAACCCGATGGAGCCGGCGCCCACGAGAGCGATTGCGCGGTGTGACAGCCTTCTACCGGCCAGCGACAGGACCAGAAAACCCGCAAAGGGCAAAGCCGGGATCAACCATAAACATTCGAGCATGTCAACCTCGCAGGGTTCGGGCCGCATCCGTGTCCAGGGTCTTCAGCCGGTGGTACAGCTGAATCACGAGGGCCAGGCCGACCGATACTTCCGCCGCGGCCATTGTAATAATAAAGAGGAACATGACCTGGCCGTCCGGACTTCCCCAGCGGGAGCCGGCGGCCACAAAAGCCAGCCCGGCGGCATTGAGCATGATTTCGATGGACAACAGCATGAACATAATGTTGCGGCGTACGAGAACGCCCACCAGTCCCAGCGAGAACAGCAGCCCCGCCAGCATCAGCACTTGTGCTAAAGGTGTCGAGGTCATGAGGTTTCCTCCCCGGGCGATTTTATATCGGGAGCTCGCCGCCCCAGGTGATGTGCCCCTACCAGGCCTGCGAGAAGCAGCATCGAGGCCAGTTCCACCCCCAGCACGTAGGGACCGAACAATGCCAGTCCCACAGCTTTCGATCCTACGATGCTCCCTTCAACCGGATGGCTGCCTCCTTGAGCCAGTATATAGACCAACTCGATCATCAACACCGCCACCAGCAAGGACGGCCCCAGCCACATGCGCGGGTTCAGTAACTGCTGTTCCTGTTCGACGGCCAGGTGCCCCAGGTTGAGCATCATGACCACGAACACGAACAGCACCATGATCGCACCGGCATAAATGATCACCTCCAGGGCGGCGGCAAAAGGTGCGCCCAGCAGAAAGAAGATGAGCGAAACCGACATCAGTGAAACGATCAGATAAAGCAGGGCGTGGACGGGATTGAATTGCGTGATCACCAGCACCGTGGAGACCACAGTCACGCCCGCCGCTATGTAAAAGACCGCGTTCATCGTATTCCCCCATTTGGCAACACCATGGCGTCCTCCGCATTTACCCTTTTCAGGCCGGGCTAGGGCAGCAGGCTGTAGATATCCACCGGTGGGGTTTCGCTTTCCCCTTCGCCCTTGTCTTTGCCTTCGACGGCCTGGCCGGCCACCCGGTAAAAGTTATAATCGGGATACTTCCCCGGACCTTCGATCAAGAGGTCTTCCTTTTCGTAGACCATGTTCTGCCGTTCGTACTCGCAGTACTCAAAATCCGGGGTGAGCTGGATGGCGCAGGTCGGGCAGGCCTCCTCGCAGAACCCGCACAGGATACAGCGTGAGAAGTTGATACGAAAAAACGCCGAATAGCGGCGGCCGTGCTCGTTCCGGGCGGCCTGCAACGCAATGCAGTTTGCCGGGCAGGCCGCGGCACACAGGTAGCAGGCTACGCAGCGTTCTCTACCGTCGGGGTCACGCGAGAGAATGATCCGTCCTCGAAATCGCGGCGGGAGATATATCTTCTCCTCGGGATACTGGACGGTCTCCCGGCGCCGAAACATGTGCAGCAAGACGGTCCATACGGTTCTTAAGATGCTGAGCACGAATGTCCCTCGATCAATTGATTTATGTGTCCATCCATGGGTGTGGTGATGACTTTTTGCGAAGTCATCACCCGTGGGCCAGCAGGACTCCTGCGGTCACCAACAGATTCAGCAGGGACAGCGGCAGCAGGATCTTCCACGCGTAGCCCATGAGTTGATCGTAGCGCGGCCGCGGCATGGCCGCCCTAAGTAAAATGAAAACGCAAATGAGGACAAAGGTCTTGCCCAGAAACCAGACCATGGGCGGAAGAACGGGACCCAGCCATCCGCCGAAAAAGAGGGTGACCATCAGGGCGGAAACCAAAGTGATGCCCACGTATTCGCCGACGAAAAACATGCCGAACTTCATCCCGGAGTACTCCGTGTGATAGCCGGCCACCAGCTCGCTTTCGGCCTCCGGAAGATCGAAGGGCAGCCGATGGGTCTCCGCTAGACCGCCAATAAAAAAGATGATCAGACTCGGAAATTGCGGAATGCAGAACCACAATCCCTTCTGGGCCTCTACAATGGTGTGCAGGTTGAATGAACCGGCCAGCATCACCACGCCCATCAGCGAGAGTCCCATGAAGACCTCATAACTGAGCAGCTGGGCCGTGGCCCGAAGACTGCCCAGCAGCGCGTATTTGCTCCGGGACGACCATCCGCCCAGAACGACGCTGTATACACTGAGCGACGACATGGCCAGAAAGAAGAGCAAGCCAACGTTGAGGTCCGAGACGCTGATGCCGGGAGAAAAGGGAACGATGGCAAAAGAGATCAGGGTCGTTGCGACCACGATGGCCGGGGCAACCACGAATACCGGCCGGTCGGCAAAGGGCGGCACCCAGTCCTCTTTGAAGAAAATCTTGATCATATCCGCCACCACCTGGAGAAGGCCGAACGGTCCGACGCGGTTGGGTCCGTAACGGTCCTGCCACAGGCTCAGCAACCGCCTCTCAAGCCAGATCAGGCCGCTGCTGATGCCCATGACTCCCGCCAGAACACCGAAGAGGATGATCAAAGGCCGCAGGACCTCACCCATGGTTTTCTCCTCTTGAAATCATTCCCGACGCAGGCAAACTGATGGTCGGCAGCCCGGGGAGACCCATCGGCAGACCGGCAACCCTTGGGGGCAGCGAGGGCTCCGGCCTAACGGGCAGCCGGAGCACGGTATCGCCCACGATTACCGTTGCCAGGTCGCCGTCCGCCATTTCCAGAGCGGCGGCATCCGACGGATGAAGGGCCACATAGGGTTTCGGACACCGCTCGGCAACAGCGGGGGCCATAGCGCTCAATTCCTCGGAGCCGAAGATGTGGTGGATGGGGACGAACTGCCACGGGTGCTCCTCCGGGGGCCGCCGTGGAGGGATGTCCGTGAAATAGGCCCAGCTTTTCTCCCTCCGGGATTCGATCACACGCCGGTCCGGGGCATCCCGGCGGAGCGGGCCACCGACCCGGCTTTGAAATTTGTTGAGCGACTGCACGGAATTCCAGCCCGGAATCCAGAACCGTGGGATGAGGTCCGCAGGGGGTATGCCGTCATCTCCCTCCATGGAGAAGGCCAGGGGGGTGTCCGCATCCTCCGGAGGCTTGGGTTCATGCACGTCGATGTGAGACCGAACCGCCGTCCGCCCGCTGCAGCGATGACTCTGGCGCGGAACCTTGCCGCCCGTGGCCCGGTAGCCCGCGTCGGGAAAGGCCGCCGAAAGAGTGTCCAAGGCGGGCATTGTCGCGGCCATAGCCCTGTTCAAGTCGTCCAGGATGTGCCACTCATGGACTTCCGGGCGCCCGGCCGCGGTCATCAGGTCAAGCAGCCAGCGCCAGCTTTCCTGCACCATCCCTTCCGGAATTAAAACCCGGTAGAATCGCTGGGCCCGTCCCTCGCAGTTGACCAGGGTGCCGGAGGCCTCGGCAGAGGCGGCTGCCGGCAAAACGATGTCAGCCCGAAGCGTGGTTTCATTTACTAAATGATCCATGGCAACTACATGTTTGGTGGAGTCGAGAAAGGCAGTCACTAATGCAGGTTCGGCCCGCCGGTACAGGTCGTTTTCCAGGATGATGACCGTTTCCGCAATCCCGTCCCGAACGGCCTCAGCGGCACTCTCCAGGCCGCCCGCCGCGTCCAAAATCCCGAGCCCCAGGCTGTTGCACTCCGGCACCGTGAGGAAGATTTCCGCCGGATGCCCGCAGGCGCAGAGAGCCCGGGACACGTTGGCGGCCGCATGTATGACGGCCAGATTGCCGCATCCGGCACCCGAGACCACCAGCGGTCGTTCGGCCCTCTTCAGGGACCGTGCAATTTCGTCGGCCAGCGAACGCTCCTCGTCCGTCAGGTCCTCCACTTCCGGCGCCGAAGGATCCAGAACGCATGCCACCCCGAAACCCAGACGGGCCAGATCATCGGGAGCGGCATGGTAGCTCCTCAAGGCCAGGTCGTCCAACGCGGTTCCGTGGGGTGAGGCGATGAAGAGCATCTCTTTTTCGTGCTGGACCACCTCCCGGATGCCGGCGTCGTTCCAATCAGGTATCTGTATGCGTTCAGCGACCCGGGCCGCCTTTCGGTGCACCAGCTGGCGCAGGTTTAGGGAGAGCAGCGGGGCCGTGTTGGTCACGTCTTCTCCCAGCACGAAGACCACGTCGGCCGCCGAGGTTTCTTGCAGCGATGGTGTGCGCGCCGGTCCGTCCCGCAGGACGGACAGCACGGTTCGGATTAATCCAAAATCGTGTTCGGAAAGCCCTGCATAGAATTGCCCGGGGCCCACCATCGTACGAAGGGCAAAGTTGGCCTCCATGGAGGCCCGAGGCGAGCCGATACCGATCATTCCGCGGGCATCGGTTTGAAATGCCGCCGTCTCCCTGAGCACCGCTTCCACGGACACCGGCTCCAGATCAGAATTCCCGCGGCTGCGGCGAAGCGGCAGGCGGATGCGTTGCTCGCTGTTGACGAATTGGTATCCGTATCGCCCGCGATCGCACAGAAAATAGCCGTTGACCCGGTGGTTGTACCGGTTGCGGATTCGCCGCAGTTTCCCGTTGCGTTCCCCGGGGATGGTGTTGCACCCCAGGCTGCAGTGCACACACACCGACGGCGCCGTCTGCAGATCCCATTTACGGATGTAATGCTCCATGAAAGTCTTGTCGGTGAACACCCCTGTAGGACAAATCTCCACCAGATTGCCGCTGAACGGGTTCTCCAGGACGCCATCCCGGTGGCGCCCGAAATAGACGTGATCGTGGCAGGCAAAGACGTTGAAATCCCGGCCCCCGGCGTAATCCCGGTAGTACCGGACGCACCGATAACACTGGATGCACCGGTTCATTTCGTGGTTGATGAACGGCCCGAGATACTGATTCCGGTGTGTCCGTTTCTTGAAACGGTAGTCGCGGAAGCCGTGCCCCGTCATCACGGTCATGTCCTGCAAATGGCACTCGCCGCCTTCGTCGCAGACCGGGCAGTCGTGGGGATGGTTGGCCATCAGCATTTCGATCACGCTGGATCGGAACATCACAACCTCCGGGTCGTCGATGGAAATCCGGACACCCTCGACGGCTGGCGTCATGCAGGCCATGACAATGTGTCCCCGGGTGTCATCCTCGTCTTTGAACTGCTTGACCGCACATTGGCGGCAGGCCCCTACGGATCCGAGCGCCGGGTGCCAGCAGAAATAAGGCAGGTTGAAGCCAAGGGTAAGGCATGCCTGGAGCAGGTTCTGTCCGTTCTCGACCTGGTAAGGTTTGCCGTCTATATGAATCGTCGCCATCGGCTATCTCCACGGGCAGTGTTTTTCATGAACGTGACGAAAAAAATCGTCTTTAAAGTATTTGAGTGCACTCTGCAGCGGTTCCATGGCGCCGGGGGCCAAGGCGCAGAAGGTATGTCCCGGCGCCAGAAGCCGCGTGTGCCTTTGGAGCCGCTCCACATCCTCAGGTCTTCCCTGACCGTTCTCGATGGCCTCCAGTATCCTGACCGTCCACGGCAGTCCTTCGCGGCAGGGAGTGCACCAGCCGCAGGACTCTTGTGCAAAGAACCGCATCAGATTGAGCACCAATCCGACAGGGCAGGTGCGGTCATCCAGTACGACCATGGTACCGGTTCCCAGCCGGCTTCCGGCAGCCTGCATGGAGCCGAAATCCATTCTTACATCAAGATGCTCTTCCACAAGAAAGTCGGTGGATGCACCGCCGGGAATCACCCCGCGAAACTTGAAGCCGTCGGCCATGCCACCGGCATGCTCTTCCAGTACCTCCCGGATCGTGGTGCCCATGGGCAGCTCCCAGGCCCCCGGTTTTTTGACCCGGCCGCTTACCCCGTAAATCTTGGTACCCCCGTCCATGGAGTGGCTCAACCGGCGGAACCACTCGGCGCCGTGTTCCACGATGTGGGGAACGTTGCACAGGGTTTCCACGTTGTTGGCGATGGTGGGTTTCCCCCAGAGGCCGACCACGGGTGGGAAGGGCGGCTTGGAACGGGGGTTGGCACGGCGACCCTCAAGGGCATTGAGCAGGGCGGTTTCCTCGCCGCATATGTACCGTCCGGCGCTGTTGTGTACATACAATTGCAGGGCGAAACCGGTGCCCAGGATCTTCCGGCCGAGATATTTTCGATCGTAGGCCTCGGAAATGGCATGGGTCAATCGATGCGCCGCCGTCACGTACGCCCGTCGCAGGAAGATGTAAGCGATGTCGGCTTGAATAGCGTAAGCAGCGATAATGATTCCTTCGATCAGCTGGTGAGGGTCTCCTTCCAAAAGCAGCCGGTCCTTGAAGGCCCCCGGCTCCATCTCGTCGGCGTTGACGATCAGGTAGGTGGGGTGGACGGCATCCTTGCCCCGGGGCACGAAGCTCCACTTCTTACCCGTGGGAAAGCCGGCGCCGCCACGGCCGCTCAGATGCGAATGATCGACCACCTCAACCACATCTCCAGGTGTCATGGTTTGCAGGGCCTTGCGCAGTGCCCTATATCCCCCGGTCTTCTCGTAGGCATCGATAGGGAGGGGTCCTGTCCCCGGGCGGATATTTCTGGTGAGAGGTCGTTCCATTCCGAGAATTTCCTATTCGTACTGTGCGAGAATCAGGTCGATCTTTTCCGAATCCAGGTTTTCATGCAGATCGTCGTCAATCATGATCACCGGCGCATGATCGCAGGCGCCCAGACAGACGTTGGGCAGCAGTGTGAAACGGCCGTCTGCGGTCGTCTCGCCCAATCCGATCCCCAGCCGCTCCCGAAGGTGCCGCAGTATGGACTCGTAGCCCACGATCCAGCAGCTGACGCTGGTGCAAACCAGGATTACGTGTCGAGCGACGGGTTTGCGAAATATGAAATTGTAGAAGGTCGCCACCGAGTCCAGTTCGTCCGCGGTCATTTCAAGGAAACCGGCGAGGTCGACAAGGACCTCGTCGGACACCCAGCCCCGGTGACGCTGAACGATTTTCAGGGCATCGATGGAGACGGAACGTTTCCGTTCATAACGTACGAATTCGGCTTCGATCTCGGCGACTTCTTGTTGTGTAAGCATTATTCATCCTGTTCCGTAAACACCCGGTCTCAGCGGTCCACGTCCGACATGACGTAATCGATACTGCCCAGAATCGCCAGCAGGTCGGGGATCATGAAACCCCTGCTGATGAACGGAATCATCTGCAGATGGGCGAAAGAGGGCGCTCGAATCCGAATCCGATAGGCATGAATGTCGCCGTCGCTTATCAGATAGTAGCCATTGCCGCCCTTGGTTGCCTCGATACCGACGAAGACTTCCCCCGGAGGGATGACTGGTCCCCAGCTGACTCCCAGAAAATGGGTGATAAGGGTTTCGATGTCCTGCAGCGTACGCTCTTTGCGCGGCGGTGTGGCCAGATGATGGTCTGCCTTGTAAGGGCCGGAAGGCATGTTTTCCATGCACTGCTCGATGATCCGGAGGCTCTGGCGGATCTCTTCGACCCGGACTTTCGCGCGGTCGTAACAATCGCCGTGCTGAGCCGTAGGGATGTCGAAGGCCATCTGATCGTAGCCGGAATAGGGTCGTTTCTTGCGGAAGTCCCACTCAAGCCCGCAGGCCCGCAGGCCCGGACCGGTCACTCCCCAATCCACCGCCTCATCCAAGGTGTAGCTCCCGATCCCCTGCGTGCGGGCCTTGAACATGCGGTTGCGCATGACCATGGCGTCGTATTCTTTCAAGCGGCGGGGCATGTACCGCAGGAACTCCCGGACTATGTCTTCCCACCCCTCGGGCAGGTCCTGGGCCACCCCGCCGATGCGAAACCAGCTCAGGTGCATGCGGGCTCCGGTGACGGCCGTCACGATGTCAAGTATCCGTTCACGGTCGTTGAACATGAAAAATACCGGCGATAACATGCCCACGTCCTGGGCGAAGGTCCCGTACCAGACCAGGTGGCTGGAGATGCGGAAGAATTCCGCCATCATGATACGAATGATCTTGACTCGGTCGGGAACTTCGATTCCGGCCAGCTCCTCCACGGCGAGCACATAGGGTAGGTTGTTCATGACCCCGCCCAGGTAGTCGATGCGATCCGTGTAGGGGATAAAGGTGTGCCAAGTCTGGCGTTCCCCCATCTTTTCAGCGCCCCTGTGATGAAATCCGATTTCAGGCACGGCGTCGACGATTTCCTCGCCGTCCAACTGGAGCAGGATACGGAAGACGCCGTGGGTGCCGGGATGCTGCGGTCCAAGATTGAGAAACATCAGGTCCGTGTCCTCTCCGTGGCTCAGCATCCCCCATTCTTCAGGACGAAACCGCAGCGCCTCCTGTTCCATCTTCTGGCGGTCCGGCGGCATGCTGAAAGGCCCCATCTCCGTGGCCCGGGCCGGGTGTTCCTTACGCAGGGGATGGCCTTCCCATGTGGCCGGCAGCAGAATGCGTCTCAGATGGGGATGCCCTTCGAAGGTGACGCCGAACATGTCCCATACCTCGCGTTCATACCAGTTGGCCGAGGGCCACAAATCGGTAATGGTTAGAAGAGAGAGGTGCCCTTCTTTGAGCGCTACCTTGATTCGGATGTCCGTGTTGCGGTCGAAGGACAGCAGGTGGTAAACGACGCTGAAGTCGCTGTGCGGCTGATGATCACGGTGCACGCGCGTTCGCTCGTCAATGGCGGTGAGGTCGTAGAGCATCCGGTAAGGTTCCCGGGCCTCGCTCTTGAGATATCGTAAAACGTCGTGGACCCCGTCGCGCGAGATCCACACGGTGGGGAAGTGGTCCCGGGTGGGCTGGGCTCCGATGACGGCTGCACCGAAATGATCCTGCAGCTCCTGAATGATGATGGACGGATGGTCCATGGCCTCTATCCCGACTCAGGTTAGACTTTATTGGGAGGACGCAGCACTGTTGTCTTTCGCCGCTCTTCGCGTTTCAAGTCCCGCATGGAGGGATGGGGCCTCCTGACAATGCCCTGGGGGCCCGCCACCCAACTGAGCGGCCGCCGTTCTTTCCCCACCGCTTCCTGAAGCAGGGTGAGACCCTGCATGAAGGCGCCGGGATTCGGCGGGCAGCCGGGAACGTAGACATCCACCGGCAGAATCTTGTCCACACCCTGTACGACGCTGTAAATATCATACATGCCGCCTGAGTTTGCACAGGATCCCATGGAAATGACCCAGCGCGGCTCCATCATCTGTTCGTAAAGCCGCAAAATGATCGGAGCACATTTGATAAACGGCGTTCCCGCGATGATCATCAGGTCCGCTTCCCGGGGGGTGCCTCGAATTACCTCGGCACCGAATCGTGCAAGATCGTATCGACTGGTCAAGCTGGTGGCCATCTCCACGAAACAGCACGACAGGCCGAAATTAAACGGCCAGATGGAATTCTTGCGCCCCCACGCCAGCAGGTCCTGCAGCCGGCTCAGTAGCAAATGCCTGCCCACCGTCTCTTCCAGGGAACCGGCTTTAGAGTCGGGTGAAGACGATTCTCCGGGATGGCTCAGCCACCAGTGCATGGTTCTCAGCTCCTTATGCGATTACGTGTATCACAGATATTCGGATTCTTTCGGTCATACGGCCTTCCCCTTGGGTCCCGCAACTTCTGAAAAAAGGATATGATCGCCGGGGAAAAACGTTCCAATCGGCAGGAAAATCTTCGGGATGCGATCCTACCGCCACCCCTTGATATAGCCTTCCAGTTGCGCGATGATGTTTTCCTTGTGGCCTATGATTCCCTTGATAATGTCCCCGATGGAAATGATGCCGACCACACGGTCTTTTTCGACTACGGGCAGGTGCCTCACTCGATATTCGGTAATCAACTCCATGCACTTATCGAGATTCGTATTCTGCGTCACGGTAACCACGTCGACGTTCATGATTTCCCTGACGGCCGTCTCCGTTGAAAGCTTGTGCTTCAGAATAACTCTCCGGGCGTAATTACGTTCCGAAATCTTTCCCACCATTCTATCGCCGTCAAGGACGATCAGGGCACCCACGTTCCGATCGGCCATCATCTTCAAGGCATCGTAAACGGTGGCGTCCGGAAGAATGGAATAGACAGCCGTGCCTTTTTCTCTCAAGATGTCCCTTACCGTCCTCATGATCCGAACCCTTTCGTGTTGTATCTCTCCGGTTGATTCCGTCTCCGATGCCTCGATGTTCCCCACTCGAGAGCCCCGAGCCGCCAGACGTAGAAGAGTGCACCCATGAGAATGCCGATGAAGGCCAGAATTTCCATATAGCCGGTCCACCCCAGCTCGCGAAATGCGATAGCGTAAGCGTAGACAAAAGCGGCTTCCAGATCGAAGATAACGAAAAACATGGCCATCAGGTAAAACTTGGCATCAAAGCGCAGCCGCGCGGAACCGGTGGAAACGATACCGGATTCATACGGCTCGCCCGTAGCCCCTTCCCGGTGCCGCTCGCCCAGCACGGCAGACAGAATGAGCATAAAAACAACCAGTGCAATCACCACAAAGATATAAGCGGCCAACGGCCAGAGATCGCGTGAAAAATGGGCAGCGGCATCCATGGTGCATCCTTTCATCGAAGAAAGAAAGTGGAAGCCCCTTTTGCCTTGAATTGGAATCCAATCAACGCGCAAAGGCCTGAAATAATATTGTCCGAGGTCCGTCTCCACTCATTGAGATATCGGGCCATGGTGCTTTTGGTCGATAAGAGTCTGCTTTTTCAGAAAAGGGATATCGTTGAGTAGGTAAAATTTTGCTTTTTTGTCAAAAAAAGTATAGTTAAGTTGGTAAGATTTTGCTGTTTTGTTAGTAAAAAGTGTAGAAAAATTGATCTTGTGAGTCAAGAAAAAAAGCGACACAATTGACGCAAATTCTGAATCTACTTCTATTCCTCCACATTGGTTCATGACCCGCTGTGACTGAAATGAAGCACCGTTAGTATGGAAAGGAGCATCTTTATGAAATCTGAAAATGCAAAAAAACCGATTCCTGCCGAGGGCGGCCAACTTGATCCTGATATCGTTATTACAGGCGGAATGCTATTGACCATGGTTGAGGGAGAGGAGCCTCTCAAAAACGCCTCCATCTTCGTAAAAGATGAAAAGATCGTTCAGATAGGGAAAAACGGGGAGATGCCCATCGAGCATGGAAAGGCCCATGTTGAAAGGATAGATGCCTCAAGGGGTATCATCTTGCCCGGCCTTGTCAACGCACACTCCCATGCCGCCATGACCCTTTTCAGGGGTTACGCGGATGATCTGCCCCTCAAGGAATGGCTTATTGACAAGATCTTTCCTCTTGAGGCCCGATTCTTAAATGAAAAAACAGTCTACTGGGGAGCTCTCCTGGCCTGTATGGAGATGATTGCTTCTGGCACCACCTGTTTCCTGGACGGCTATTTTTTCCAGGACGGGACGGTTCGAGCCGCTCAGGATGCGGGGCTCAGGGCACTTGTTGCTCAGGGGGTGATTGATTTTCCTGCCCCCGGCGTTCCGGATCCGGGAGAAAATGTGGCTGCTGCAAAGGCCTTCGTAGAAAAATGGCAGGATTTTTCCAGCCTGATCATGCCGGGCATATTCTGTCACAGTCCGTTGACCTGTTCGGAGAGGACCTTGCGAATGGCACTTGAAGTCTCTTCGAAATTCGGAATGCCCCTCCAGATTCACCTTTCTGAAACGCGTGAAGAGGTCCTTGCCGTTGTTGCAAAGACAGGCATGAGACCGGTCGAATACCTCAAGGACCTGGGATGGCTCGATCGACCGTTGATAGCCGTACACGCCATCCATCTGAACGACGAAGAAATAGCCTTGATGGCCAAGCATCGCGTCAGGGTGGTGCATGTCCCGGAAAGCAACATGAAACTGTCTTCAGGCATCGCTCCTGTTGACAAGATGTTGAAGGCCGGGCTGACGATCGGACTTGGAACAGACGGGAGCGCATCAAACAACGACCTGGACCTTTTCCTGGAGATGGACTCGGCTGCAAAACTGGCCAAGATATCGTCCATGGACCCGGTTTGCCTGAGTGCCGGTGAGGCCTTAAAGATGGCTGTCAGAGGAGGCGCCTCTGTACTGGGGCTTGAAAGGGAAATCGGAACAATCGAGGTAGGAAAGCGCGCCGACATCATTGTGGTTGATCTCGATGCCCCCCACCTGACACCCCTTTATGATCCTTGCTCCACGCTGGTCTATTCGGCCAGCGGATCTGACGTGAAAGATGTCATTGTCAATGGCCGGGTACTTATGAAAGACAGAACTTTCACAAGCCTGGATCCGGATGAGATCAAGGGCAAGGTCAGGGAAATCAGCAGGGCAATAGGACTGTCGGTGTAGAGGACTGATCACGGGGTTAGACAAGTTTCGAGTCTATCAATGACTCCTTCCGGATCAGCCGCGCTCAGCATGCCTTCGACATCTTCAAAACTCTGAAGGCCGATAACCTTTTTCCCGTTCTTCAGGGCCAGTGCAATCTCTGAGAGTGTGCCATAACCGCCCGATATGGCTACGAGGATATCTGATGCCCGTACAATCATGAGATTCCTGCCGTCACCCAACCCAGTTGGGACGGCTATACGGATGAAAGCATTGGCCCGTTCTCTGTGGAGCCCGGGAAGGAGGCCCACCGTCATCCCCCCTGCCTCCGCGCACCCTTTGGCGGCCCCCTCCATAACACCGCCCAGGCCGCCACATATGAGCGTCCACCTCCGTTTTCCGATTTCAAAGCCCACTCTTTCAGCCAGGGCATAATGTCCAGGGGAGCAGGCACCGGATCCGATAACTCCGACGTGATAGGGTCTATTCATAGGTTTTCCTCACCGGTTTGGGCAAAAATAATTGCTATAATGATCATTTATTGCTATGGAGTGTTGAACGAAAAGAACGCATGCTTATGACTGAGGTTTCTTAACATTTCAAAAAATGCCTCGACGCACATAGCTGCCGGTATTTTATAACCAAACGGCTGGTTTTTTGCAATCCCACTAACGGTAAGAAAAGACAGTCCACAGGTGCATTCATACACGAATTCACCGGACCTTGGTATTACGAAGAGGAGATCATTTTCCCATGCATAAAAAAAAGAGGATAAGCGTTTTGATCATTGTTTGCGTAGCCCTGGCCGCCGTTGGGGTGCTTGGGTGGTTCCTGGCCTGTATCTTTGAAGGGGAGCCGCCCCATATCACTGTCGAGCCTCTTCCGGAATTTCTTGCGAGCAGTCAGAAGCTCGTGATTCAGGTGGAAGACAAGAACAGGGGTCTCAGAAGGCTGAAAATCTCCCTGGACCAGGAAGGAAGAAAGATCAGTATCCTGGAAAGAAAGTTTCCCTTCAAAGGCATCCTGAATCGGGAAGGGGTCCACACATTCAAAACGGAAGTCCTCATAGATCCACGAAAACTGAGCCTCGCCCAGGGCCGTGTGGATCTGTACGCCCGTGTCTGGGATTACTCCAGACGTAATGGCGGAGATGGAAATCTTTCCGTTTCACATCAAAAATTATCCGTCGACACGGTTCCTCCAGCCATACGGGTTATATCCAGGCTGCATTATATCAATATGGGAGGCACCGGACTGGTCATTTACCGGGTTTCTTCGGACACGGATCAAAGCGGCGTTTTTGTCAATAATTATTTTTTCCCCGGGGTCCCGGCAACGAGCGGCAAGGAGGAGGGGACCCGTGTATGCTACTTTGCAATTCCCCAGGATATGGTCACCCAGCCTTCCCTTTATCTTTGGGCGAAGGATAAGGCAGGCAATCGGTCCACGACGACTTTTAACTACCATATCCGAAAAAGGAAGTTTCGGACTGAACGTATGAACATCAGTGATGCTTTTATTTTAAAAGTATTGCCCTATTTTTCCTTCTACCCCCTTGATCCGAACGCTACTCTCCTAGAGAAATTTCTAAAAATCAACAACGATCTCCGAAAAAAAAATACGGCTTTCTTTCATGAGTTATTGAAAAAATCCAGCCCTGAAAAGCTTTGGGACGGGCCTTGGGTCGGGCTCAAGAATGCGGCCGCCATGGCCAGATTCGGAGACCGGAGACGGTACTATTATAAAGGCAAGCTGGTGGATAAGCAAGTTCATCTCGGATTGGATCTGGCCTCGCTGGCACACTCAGACGTGCCTGCCTCCAACAGCGGAAGGGTTGTCTTCGCCGGTCGGCTTGGCATCTACGGACAAACAGTGATCATCGACCACGGACAGGGATTGGCCTCATCCTACTCCCATTTGAGCAATATTGCCATTGCTGTGGGAGGCACTGTTCAGAAAGGTGACACAATAGGGCAAACCGGGCAAACCGGGCTCGCAGGTGGGGATCATCTTCATTTCGGAGTGCTCGTTGACGGCATTTTCGTCAATCCTGAGGAATGGTGGGATAAACATTGGATTCGGGACAATATCAGCAAAAAGCTCGCGCTTCTTCGGTGAGGTGTGAAGCGGGGGAGCTTGCGCCCGTATCTCTCTTCAATCGGTTTTGACCAGCAGGATTTGCCCGGGGAATATGGTGCTCCTGGGCGTGAGTTTGTTCATTCTCAGAAACTGAGAGAGATCCATTTGATGCTTCTGGGCGATTAAATAGGGAGAATCACCACCTCGAACCCTGTATTTTCTTGCGTCGATATTTTCCATTGAAGGGGTGGGGGCTGCAGGGGAAACGGTAAGAATCTGCCCGATACTGAGATGTGTGCTGCTGAGTCGATTGGCCTTTTTAATGGCGTCTGTGGTGGTGTTAAAACGCCTGGCGATTTCCCAGAGGGAATCGCCTTGTTTCACGGCATACCTTCTAATGACTCCCTCAGCAGACTGAACGGAAGACTTTGATGAAACGCTGGGCCTGTCTGGCTGATATCTCCTTCCTGTAGGAACCTTCAGCTTCCATCCCACCCTCAGATAGCGGCTGCTTCTAAGGTGGTTCGCCTCCATAATCGCACGGACGCTTGTCCGGTATTTCCTGGCGATAAGGGATAGGGCCTCACCTCTTTTCACCCTGTGAACGACAAAGGCGGGGATCCGGGGGTTCCAGGTCGGAATGCTTGGCAGTTTTGCGATGAGCATGGGCCCCATGCCTCTCGGAACTTTCAAATCGTGAGAAGCGGCGGGCGTTGCTTGGCGTTTCAGTTCAGGGTTCAGGCGCAATAAGATCTCGTAGGGAATATCCAGGCTTTTGGCAATGCTCTTCAGGCGCATAGGCTTGTCAATGGTGACCCTTTCAAATTCCTCGGGCGGATCTAAGGGTGGGAGTGTCATACCATATTTCTTGGGATCCTGCAGGATGTGCAGCACAGCGAGGAACTTCGGAACATAGTAGGCTGTTTCCCTTGGAAGCTTCTCATAGAGGTCCCAAAAATTGTCCAGATAGTTCGCCCTCTGGGTGCGTATGGTTCTCAGGACCGTTCCTTCTCCACAGTTGTAAGCGGCCAGAACCGTGGTCCAGTCTCCAAAAATCTGGTGCAGTTCCTTCAGATAGGAGATGGCGGCCAGGGTCGACTTTTGCGCATCCATTCTTTCATCGATCCAACGATCCCTCTCCAGACCAAATTTGTAACCCGTGGAGGCAATGAACTGCCAAAGCCCCAGTGCCCTTGCTTTTGAAAAGGCCCGAACACTGAAACCGCTTTCAATAAGGGGCAGCCAGGAAAGCTCGTCGGGCAAACCCGCTTTTCTCAGGGCCTTCAAAATGGCTGGACGGTACCGCCCGGAGCGTTTGTAAGATTGAAGAAAGAATTTCTTCTCCCTCTGCGTAAACTGGCGGATAGCCTTTTTAACATACCGGTTCATGGAAAGCGGTATGGCCTTGTGATAGCCGTTCGCCACGGTGAACCTGGATGAATAGACCTCGATAATTCGTTTGGCGATGGTAAAGCGCAGGTCTTCTCTCTGCTGAAGTATTTCGGGATTATCATCCGGTTGCACCTGGAGTACCAGGGAATAGGCCTGATCCAGGGCATCCAGGGCATTGTCCAGGTCGCCCCTCTTCCAGAAATCGTTTGACGCCTGGCAAAATTCAAGGGCGCCGTCAAGCAGTTGTTGGTCGGATTTCTTGGGAATCTGTTTTTCAGGGACTGCCGGAGAAGCCGCTCTTTTTTTCCCGTCACTCGGGGAGGAGGGTGTCTCGGACTTCTGGATATTTTCCGTACTGTTCAGTAAATCCTCAACATACGCTTCAGAAGGCAAGGGTTGCGTGCCTTGATTCTCCTCGCCAGCTTCCGGCCTTTCCCCAGGCAGGGACGCCAGGATCATGGGAGCGTTGCTTCCCTTTGATGTTCCGGTAAGCTCATTCGGCTCGTCACGCCTGCCGTCCGGTGGGGGGGCGGGACGGTTCGCATTGGCGCCGTTTTCGGTCAGTAAAGAATCAACCGGGTCTCTTTTCAATTGCCCGGTCTTATTGGGTGCACAGGCCGAAAACGCCAAGAAAATGACGCTCAGGAAGAAAGCAACGCATATTCCGGGTAAATATTTTTTTTTCACTGGGTATCCACGACTCCGATTCAGGTTTATGCGGCCCATTGGGCGGCTGCTCTTGGCTTAAAGTTCAGACTCGGGAGGGTTATCTTGCAATTACCATTCCACAACTCGAACTTCAGCATGTCCACTGGTGAAGCCTGCGAATCCATGCTCGGGAAACCTTTGTGTGGGAAGTTTTCAACGGACCCTAGGCTCCACCAGAGACAGCATTATAGAGAATGAGAAAAAATTGGTCAAGGTCAAAGGGTTGATGGCTTTGTAAAAAGTCATCAATGTGCCCATGGACGGGCACACAAATCAATGGGGTGCCTTGCAATCCGTTGGTTTGTAAGGAAACCGAAAATCACATTTTTCGGTTTCCGTTAGTAAAAAGTCCAAGGACGGACTTTTTACGATTCCATCAAAGGTTAGTCCCCCTTCATTTTGAGCAGTATTTCTATCAAGTCTCTTTCATTGTTGAGGCCTGGCCTCTCAGTAACGACTTCAAGGAGTTCATCAAGACACCTTCCGACCATCGGACCGCTTCCAAGATTAAGAACCCTCATGACAGTGCGGCCGTTGACGGCCAGGTGGGTAAGGCGGGTGACTGCCTTTTCACGAATGAGTGAGTGAGTCCTTTGTTCAAGGTCGTTCAATGGTCCCAACGGTTCTGGAGACGTTCCATGGGCCTGTAAGTCAGCCCTGCGGAGTGTCAGGAGGTCGGGAATATGCTCCGACCCCACCTTTCTGAGAAGGCGCCTGACGGCGGGGTCCCCCCATTCCGGGCTATATTGGATCATATGGTATCGGACCAGTCGGACAACGCTTTTAATCAGCGAGCGGGACACCCTCAATCGTTCCATGATCTCCTCGGCAAGAACGGCGCCTGCCTCCTCATGTCCGAAAAATCGCCATTGGCCGTCATCATGGGTCCGCACTCGGGGTTTGGCGATATCGTGCAGCAGGGCGGCCAATCGCAGATGAAGAACGGATGGGACCCTGGCTAGGGTTTCCATGGTATGGGTGAAGACGGTATAGCGATGGTAAGGATTTTGCGCAACATCCCTTCCTTCCGCGAGTTCCGGCAGGACGAAGCCGAGCAGGCCGGTTTTCATCAGCGTCCTGAAACCCCTGGAAGGCCTGTCGCACAATAGAATCTTGAACAATTCATCTCTGACACGCTCTCGAGGCGCATGGGAAATGTTTGATGCCATGGAATGCATGGTCATCAGCGTGTCTTCATGTATCCGAAAGTCGAGCTCAACCGCCAGCCTGACGCCTCGCAGAAGGCGGATGGGGTCTTCCTGAAAACGTGATTCGGGGTTGCCTGTGGCCTTGACCATCCTCCTTTCCAGATCTTTTTGGCCCTCCCATGGGTCTATCAAGACATGGCAAACAGGATCGTACGCCATGGCGTTAATGGTAAAATCTCGCCTGGCGAGGTCGCCCTGAAGCGTTTTTTCGGGTCCCCTGAATGGTGTAATTTCTACCCGGCGTCCCTGGACGATAAGAGTCACCGTCTCGTGCTTCAGCCGGTAGCTCCTGGTGTCGATAAAGAGGGCCCCGATCTGGTCAGAAGTGGCGGATGTGGAAATGTCCCAATCTGGAACGGGTCTTTCAAGGAACGTGTCCCTCAGAGCGCCGCCCACAATATGGACCGCGTGGCCCGAATTGCGCAAGCGCACCAGAACGCCTGCAACAAAGGAAGGAAGATGTAGGTCAAACGGGATCGTGAAGTCTCCCATACCCTGATGGTGTTGAAGGTTTTAGAGGAAAACATCCGGAGTTATCAGGAGAGCTTGATTGCAACGTTCTCTCACGCCTTTCCATAACTGTGCAATCCGGCGAGGTAATTCACCCCGAAATAGGTAAAGAGGACACAACAGAAACCTACCATACAGAGAATGGCGATTTTCTTTCCGTGCCAGCCGCGAACGAGGCGTGAATGGAGAACGGCGGCGTAAATCAGCCAGGTGATCAGCGACCACGTTTCCTTGGGATCCCAGCTCCAGTAGGTCCCCCAGGCGGAGTGGGCCCATACGGAACCCGTAATAATTCCAAGCGTCAACATGAGAAAGCCTATGACCACCATCTGATGGTTGAGATCGTCAAGTATCCCTGTATCAGGGATCAGTTTCAAAAAAATACCCCTCTCGGGGCCACGGTCCAACCTTTTCAAAAGATACATAATACTGATTGCGAAGGAGAGGCCAAAAGCGGCATATCCGAAAAAACAGGTAATGACGTGGGTGATGAGCCAGTTGCTCTTCAGAGCCGGCAGAAGTGGTTGGATATGGCTGCTGATATTCGGTGAGAAGGAGGCGTAGGCCATCGCCAGAGAGGCCAGGGGAGTCACAAAGACCCCGAGTGTCCTGTTTTTTGTCCGCCACTCCACGATCAGGTAAAGCAGTATGACGGTGAACGAGAAAAAAATGAGCGATTCATAGAGGTTTGAAAAAGGGGCATGCCCGATTCCGAGTCGGTACGATTCAATCCACCTCAAGGCGATGGCAAAGGTATGTCCGGCTAGCCCTGCGACGCAGATCCCCGTGGCGATCTTGCCGAAAAAGCCTTTGCCCATAACCATCATGAGCAAATAGAAAACAAAGGACCCGAAATATACAAAGGTGATATAGCTGAGGATAAGAGAATTGTTCATGCCTTCAGTCCTTTCCTGGATACGTGTTCTTCAAGGGAGCGCGTGAGTTGTGTGAGTTCTCTTTGGAGCCCCACTGGATTTTTACTTGAATGACCCGCAATGCTGACCGTGGTATCACCCTTTCCCATTGAGATCCGGATCCAGATCCGCCGGTGAGACATGAAAAAGGCCACAAAGAAACCTGCGACCATGAGAAAGCACCCGGTCCACACCAGGAACACGCCAGGGTCCTTGTTGACCTGAAGGCCCGTGTAATAACGGGTTTCGATATGATCCAATACAAAGGTAAAAGGTTTAAAAGCGGATGGGTTGAGTTTTCTAAATCTTTTTTCCAGACCGGGAAATCGTCTCTGGATATCTTCCTGGTCGCGAAAGATCCAGAAGCTTGTTGGTTCCCCCTGATCCGGCTGGACACGAATGAGCACGGCAGGCCCCATATTCATGAAATTGTTCCTGATTTCATCAACCTTGAAATGCGCCTTTGCCCCAGGCAGGGGAGACGATTCACCTAACTGAATCTTCAGCAGGGGGGCCGTTTTCGGGTCGGTTGCCGATTTCCGTATCTTAAGGGTCACTCTGTTTCCTGCCACGGAACCATAACTGGCCTGGTAAAAGGTAATGCCTCTGAAACGGACAGGGTGGTTCACGAGTGCGTTTGCGTTCAGGATGACTTTTCCGTTCTCAAGGAAGGTCAGTTTGGAGCGATATTCCTTTGGAGTACCGTTCTTGTAGAAATGGACGGAAAAACTGTCGCAGCGGACATCGAATCCCAAAGGAACAGGCCCCCTGCTGTCCGTACGTGTTGCCGAATTGATTGTTTCGCCTTCCTGGATATTGACGAAGGCTTCAAAACCGAAGATTGATCCCAGGATGGCCCCAATGATAATGATCAGAATGCTGAGGTGGATCAGGTAGAAGCCGAAGTGCGTCAGTCGACCTCTCTCCCCGTAGATGAAATAGCTTCCATCGGATTCCCTGGATTGAAAATACTTGTATCTCTTCCTGAAGTGCTGTTCCACTGAAGTGATGACCTTTTCCCTCGGCACGATCGTGACAAAACACTGCTCCGAAGGTAAATCCTGGAAGGGTTTCAACCTGTCGGGCCTTGGTGTTGTGCTGATCCTCTTCCAGATTGCAGGAAATCGGTTGATGGAGCAAATGATGAGGTTCAATGCAAGCATCCCTATGAGAAGCCTGAACCAGAGGGAATGATACAGGTCGAAAAGGTCAAGAGTAATAAAGACCTTCAGAGTCCCTGGCGCGAGATGTTGCGAAAACGCCAGAGCCTCTTCGCGCTGGGGGATCAGAGTCCCGGCAATGGACACAATAGCCAAAATAATCAACAGAACGATGGTCAGCCTTACAGAACAGAAAAAATGCCACACCAGGTTGGGTTTTCGATGAGATTCGGAAGGCGACATGTTATCCTTTCTAAAATTCATATGAATATTTGAATTTGATGGCTTTGTAAAAAGCTGGTTTATGCCGCAAGCGGCAGTCTATGAGCAACGAAGTGGAGGAGAGCCTGACACTCTTTTTCAGACCCTTTCTAAACACTCCGGAGGGGATGGACGCCCATTTGGGTTTAAGGGTAGCGATTAGAGAGCGCCAGGGCTTCTGGAGGCGTAAACCCCAAATAGCCGTCCATGTTGGAACCCTGTGCCAAGTGCACTATGAGAAAGCGTCCGAAAAAGACCCTCAGGCTCTCCTCCTGATCTCCGGTGAATGAGACGACTTC
>JBAPTR010000147.1:0-2015 GCA_049282265.1 Desulfatiglandaceae bacterium
GCTATTTTGCCCGATATCTTCGTTATGCTCAAATTTTAATCCTCGAAATACCTCAATGTATTCCTGCGGTTAAAATTTTCGCATGCCTTAATCTCGAACAAACTATCTCATTTATGGATGGACACTATTTAACAGGGTAAATATGGTTCGTGCCGGAGTCGTTGAGCACCCCTCGGAGTGGCAGTTTTGTGGATACAATGAGATTCAGCGTATTTTTCACCAATAATCTCTTGTGACGGTGGATAGCCCCATGCCAATTTTGTTGCGCTTGAACAATGATCCCGATGCACTGTGCAAGCACATCTGCGGCCATCTCTTTTCTCGCGTCATACTCATGGGACGCTCCACCGTCTCGTCACGAAGATCGATGAGACTCCTGGGTTAGCGAGGAATCGGGAAAACCATGCTGCCAGTTTTCTTGATTTCAGGGTATTTTCCGCTGTTGGTAATTTGTAACTCCCACGGCCATTTCTTGCCCTTCACCCACTGTCCGCCGACCAAAGGGGTTTCGGAGTAATTCTTTTCATTATACTTGACACGGCCTACAATGGTGTCCAACATAGTGTCGGCAAGGGCAGCGCGAACCTTGTCTTTTTTCAGAGTCTGGGCCCGCCTGAGAGCATCTGCAACAATTTCAAATCCCGCGTACTTGAATCCAATGGGCTGGGTCCATTGTTTATGACTCTCTCTCATCCAAGCGTCACACAGCTGTTGCGCGGTTTCACCAGTCAACGACGATTTATAAGGATGGTAAGGAGTCCACCAGATTTCAGTGGTGATCCCGTTGGGCAAATTACCTCCCAGGGCTCCCACATCCGCTGGGAATAGACATGCCTTCGCGATTGTGGCTATTTTGGGGACAAAGCCCTGCTGATGGAATTGTTTCCAGGCTGTTGCCCAGTCTGGCGGTATGGGGCAACCACTCACTATCTCAACCTTCTTTTGTCTGAACAGGTTGATGAAGCTTGAAAAATCCTTATTAAAGTAAGGGAACCGACCGGGATCAATCACTGTGTAGCCCCTCTTTTCCAGGATCGGTGGAAAAACCTTCTTGAAAGTCACGCCGTCAGGGTCATTGGGCCAGAGCACACCCACCACTTTGTTGGTTCTATCTCCAACTTCATCCCACATATCAGTAAAGAGATTAGCCATTGTGCCGACGGTCCAGAAGGCATGAAAGGACCATTTATAAGGGCCGCCTGTCAACCAAGAATCTATAGGGGCATCCAGCGAAACACAGGGTATTTCGTATCTTTCGCAGATGGCTGTGACGGGATTCACCGTGTCGGGTGTGTGCATGACAACCATCATATCCACCTTATCCTTGACTATCAACTTTGAGGCTAATTCCGCGGCCTTGGTGGGGTTGCTTTCGGTGTCGACTATTTTCAGTTTGATGGGCACCTTTTTCCCATATTCCTTGATATAGAGGCCTCCTGCCTTGTTAATCGCAGCAATAGCCTTGTTATCCGCCCAGGGTGATGCTTCGCCGAAACCGGCAAGCGGCCCGGTGGAGGGGTTTGGATGGCCTATAAGAATATAATCACGCTTGGCCGCCAGCGCCTTCTTCACGAAAAAGGGTGACACTGCCGCCGCTCCGATGGCGGCTCCTGCTACGCCGGTCTTTTTGAGGAATTCACGCCGGGTTACTGCCTTTTTCTCCTTACTTTTCATGGTAATCCTCCTTGTTAAAGGTTAATATTGAAATAGTAATGGCAGATGGCATAGTCATAACTCGTCAAAGCCCTGCATTTCTGATTCTCAGCCCTTTGACAGGAAGTTCATCAGACAAATTAACCAACTTATTTTACCCGAGATTCGAGCAAAATGAAACAAAAAATTGCATAATCGCCTTTTGAAGCGAACCCGCTGGGCGCCGGGAGAAAATCCTCGATCTCATCTTTGGATATGGGGTCAGCCCTTGATACTTGACACGTGGTGAAAATAGGGGTATAAGTCCTCCCATCGGGAGGCTTTTCTTATGGCAAGACCCCTTAGAATCGAATACGAGGGAG
>JBAPTR010000148.1:0-1981 GCA_049282265.1 Desulfatiglandaceae bacterium
GTTCCACTCGGCCATTTTTGCCCTTAGCTTTTTTACGTATGCATCTCTTTGCTCCATCATGACAATCTCCTCCTTTTTCAATTTGATGTTGATAGCTAAAAATGAATGACATTGCTTGGCGTTCCCCACTGGTTGACAACAGTGTTATCGCACTCGGGATCAAAAGTCCACGATCGAGATTTCCCACTCCGGCGGGGTCAGGCCCGCGAGAACCATAAGGCTGAGCGGTTTCCACACGCGGTAGCGGTTCCAACGGCTCTCCTTGACTCTAACTATGCTTACAAACGGGTTGGATGGGTTGATCAAATAGAGTCGCATGCCGTGTACTCACTACAGAATAGGGACTTGCTTTTCATCCTTTCTTCATTTGAGGGCAGACCCTTTCCCCGGGGCATACCCTGCCATTCCTATCATGAATCGCACCAATCCGTAACATAGCCAGCTCGCCAGGCGAAGCCGGATGGGCAGGGTTATCCTGTGATTTCGAAGTATCTGCCGCGCCCCGATTTTGATAGCCTGCTCCAGGCTGTGCTTTAAAGTTTCGGCAAAGTTTTGATTTTCAACAACGACATTTGCTTCCAGAGAAAGCAGCAGACTGAAAGGGTCAAGATTCGAAGATCCCACTGTAGCCCAATGGTAATCAATCACGGCAACTTTGGCGTGCATAAGGCTCTTTTGGTATTCATAAATTTCAATCCCTGCAACAGCAAAATCACCCGAACACCGCGCCCGGCTGCATCCAGAAGCGCATGGCGAAAATTCAATCCGGGCAAGAAATAGGCATTTGCAAGGATGATTTCGAATTGCGCCTGTTCAATCGCCTGAAGATAGGCATTTTCAATATCGCGGCGATGGCGGATGTTATCCCGTACCATAAAAGCTGAGCGCATATGGCCCTTGGGTTCGCTTGAAGGAGCTCGTCTGCCCTTTTCCCGGACCCGGCCGGGATGCAAGCGGCTCCAGGCCACTCGCGACCACACCCGGCGGGTAGAATTATAAATTTCTTTCACCAGCGGTCCTTCCACACTTACAGCGTAGTCATAACGAGGCGATGTTTGACCAGGCCTATCCATATCGTCGATAATATTAATGCCTCCGACAAATGCAATCTTCCGGTCCACGACCACAATTTTCCGGTGCAAGCGACGCAACCTTCGGCGCCGCAACGTCCATGGCGATATCCTGGGCCGGAATTTCAGCACCATTACACCAGCCGCCTCAAGGTAATCGACTACGGTTTTCGGCAAACTATGCGAACCGAATCCATCGATCAGCACACGGGTTTTTACCCCGCGTAAGGCCGCCCGCCTGAGCGCTTCCGCAATGCATCGTCCGGTATGGTCATTTGCAAAAATATAGCTTTCCAGAAAAATTTCATGCACCGCCCGGTCCAGCGCCGCTTCGATCGCCGGAAAATACGCTTCGCCGTTTTGCAACAGGGTGATCTGATTGTTTGGAACAATTCGGTTCACACCAGGGTTGTCTTTATAATTGATGGCCGACTTTTCGTTCAACTTGGTCCTGACGTTCATCGCTGATGGCACCTGTTTCCTGTCTCGAAGCGAGGGATAGCTGCTGTTTCGAGTTGAGCAGTCCTTTATGATTCCAAGTCCTTTTTCCTCCGGTCAAATTCCTCCTTTTCGATTTCACCTTTTGCATAACGATTCTTCAAGATATCTAAAGGGGTTTCAATGATCGAATCATTGGACCCTTTTATGGAGCCTTTTGATTTTGAAGCCTGAAGCACGAAATAAATAACAGCACCGACTAAAACCAGACCTATTACCCACATAAATCCTCCGCCATAACCGTATCCCATCATATGTCCCCAGTTGCCCATAGGCCTATTAGGACCTTGTGCACAAGCAACAAATGATAGTGTTGGAATTATTATTAATATAGAGAAAATTCTTTTTAGCACCATGTCCTTTACCTCCTTAGATTATTGAATCAAAAACTTTCTTTAACTTCTTTTCGATTG
>JBAPTR010000149.1:0-7323 GCA_049282265.1 Desulfatiglandaceae bacterium
GCAAAAACCCTGGTCGAATGGGCGGTGCTTGCGGAAAAAAAGGGTTTTGATTTCTGCTGGTTTCCCCATGATATTTTTTGCAAGAACACCTGGGTCATGACCACGGCCGTGGCGATGGCCACCAACAAGATTCGAATAGGATCTGTTGGAACCAACCCCTATTCTATCGATCCTTCAGAAATTGCAACCTACATTGCAACGCTTGATGAACTTTCAAAAGGCCGTGTTGTTTTAGGTCTGGGGTTGCATACTGAAAAGATGGTGCAATGGTTAGGCATCGAGGTAGCGGATATGATCACCAGAACACGGGAAGCGATAGAGGTCATACGCAAACTGCTAAAAGGCGAAATTGTCGCATACAGGGGTAAGGAATTTCAATGGACGGACCAGTGCTATTTGAGGTTCAAACCCTACCGGGACAAGATACCGCTTTACGGGTGCGGCTTTGGCAGGGAATATCTTGCCATGACCGGGGAAATCGGCGATGGTAGCCTGCCGATGGCGACCCCACCAGAATCTGCAAAAAACATGGTGGCACCAATTTATGAGGGTATAGAAAAATCCGGACGAAAGCCGGAGGATGTTGACATTGCCGGCTGTGCCTGGTTTTCCGTATCTGAAAGCGCAACCGCCGCTGAAGACAGTATTCGAAAAATCATTGCTTATTTTGGGTCGTACCTTGAAGAAAAATCGCTGAATGCCATTGGTTTGTCACTTAAAGATTTTACAGTTATAAAACAAGAGGTTATGGCCGGAAGATATGCCGATGCGGAGGCGCTTGTTACCGACCCAATGCTCGGTCTGGCCGTTGTCGGAACCCCCCAACAGGTAATTCCGAAAATTGAGCAGCTGGTAGCATCCGGCATTACGCAAATTGTTGTTGGTGGTCCGCTGGGCCCCGACCCTAAGAAAACAATCGAACTTTTGGGAGATCAGGTCTTACCCTATTTTCACTAACCCGTATACAAACTGAAAATTCTCGCTTGCTCCTCGGCCAATAAAGAAGCTTGAATGCAAAAGATATTTTCAGCGTAAGGTGGCTATGGTGGCTATATCGTTGCGACCAACACGGAACAACCGGGGCGACCCGGTTTCAGCCTTGACAACCGAAGCACTATCTTAGTAAATGAAATCTCCTACGTAGCTATAAACTGACAGTTCCGTAAAAAGTCAAAAATGCCGTTTTTGACCACACCACAGGGTAGTATAGAGGTGGGAAATACCTTATCCGGTATGCCTATGAAATTAGGTATTTATTATGCGTCATCAGAGGTTAATTGCAGATAATTATTCGGGCAGTGCAAATGTTTGGTACATTAAAATAGTGGCTTGCTTCTTTTTCTTTAACCAGTAACCGAGGAGAATATTATGAAAGCGAAAGAATTGGCCTTGACCGCAATTTTTATTGCAATTGGAGCTGCTCTTTATTCCTTCACACCCCAAATCGGTAATATAACGCCTGATACCGTCATCTGCTTTACAGCTTTGGCTATCCTACTGGTGAAACCACGGTTGCTGGAATCGCTCGGAATCGGTCTGGTCGCCGGGTTGATCGGTATGTTTTTTTCAAAATCGGCTATTCCCTGGTTAAATATTCCTACGCATATGATCGGTGCTTTTTGTTGTGCTGTGGTCGCACGTTTTATAGAAAATGACCTGTTGTCCTGGAAAATTTCATGGAAAGCGGCCTTGGGGGTATGCGCCTACACACTCATAAGCGGTGCCATATTCATCACCATTTATCTGTATATGGGAATTTTCCCTGCCAAGGTGTATTGGACAGTGGTCTGGCCGGCAGTCCTCTTGACCACTTTGGTAAACATCGTTATTGTCGTTGTTCTTTATATCCCGGCGAAGGCTGTTTATTCCCAAAATGCCTAACACGTCTATCCATGCCTCATGAGCGAAATTGTCAGGATTGAAAAATTAAGCTTCAGGTACAGCCAGGATCGCAACAATGCCTTGGAAGAGATAAATCTTTGCATTGAGAAAGGGTCGGTGATTGGCATCACCGGCCCTGCAGGCGCCGGGAAAAGCACGCTGCTTAGCTGTATCAACGGTGTTATCCCGCATTACATAAACGGCGATCTGCGGGGATGCGTTCTGTTAAAGAACCAGGAGATCGCCGATTTAACATTCGGCCAGCTGGCACCTATTGTGGGCACTGTCTTTCAGGACGTGGATTTCCAAACGGTTTCCATAACGGTTGAAGAAGAGGTTGCATTTGGCCCTGAAAACATAGCTGTAAATCCGGAGGAGATCGCAAACAGAATCACCGGATCTCTTGAAAGCACACACATCACCTCCTTGAGAAAACGGGCTATCAGCACCCTGTCGGGAGGCCAAAAGCAGCGTGTGGCCATAGCTGCGGTTCTTAGCACACTCCCCGAGTTATTACTACTGGACGAGCCCACCTCAGAGCTTGACCCGATCGGCACGCAAGAAGTTTTTAAGGCCATTTTCGACCTGAATAAAACTTTAGGGATGACCGTCGTGGTCGTATCCCAGAAAGTTGAGAACCTCATTGGTTGTGACCGGATCTTGGTCTTGTCTGGGGGCAAAATCGCATTCGACGGACAACCCAGAGAAGTTTTTCTCCGTCCCCTAGAACTGTCAAAAATTGGGGTAGCAGTTCCTGAGGTCACTGCTTTTATTATTGCGCTGTATAAAAAGCTGGGGCGCCAAATATCTGTGGACCGTCTGCCAATGAGCATCAGTGAGGCGGAAATTGCTTTAAAGCATATTTTCCGGCAATGCAGTATATCGCCATGAGCACCATTATAGAAGTAAAATCTCTTTGTCATACGTACACTTCTGGCCTTGAGGCTATAAGGGGTATTGATATAACAATTGATGAGGGGGAATTTGTCGCAATAATAGGACAGAATGGTTCCGGCAAGACAACATTTGTCAAACATCTCAACGGACTGTTGAAGCCCACCGCTGGCCAGGTTTTTATCAAGGGGATAAATACGGCAAAAAAACGTGTTTCAGAACTTGCCCGCTATGTCGGATATGTTTTCCAGAACCCGGATCATCAGATATGCTGTGATACTGTTGAGGCGGAAGTCGCTTTCGGGCCCCGTAACCTCCATTTCGAGAAAGGAGACATTGAGCGCCGGGTACAGGAGGCTTTGCAAGCCGTGAATTTGCTTGAATACCGAACGGTCAATCCCAAGAAACTGAGCAAAGGCCAACGGCAACGCATTGCTTTTGCCTCTATCTTGTCAATGAAACCCGGCGTCCTGATTGTCGATGAACCAACCACCGGACAGGATTACAAAGACGGTATCGCAATGCTTGAACTGGTCAGCCGATTAAATCAAAATGGTCACACCGTCCTGTTCATAACCCATGATATGCAACTGGTTGCCAAATACGCCAAACGGGTCGTTGTCTTTCATGATGGCAAGATCCTGTTACAAAAAAATACCCGTGAAGTGTTTGCAGAGCCAGAAACACTGGAACAGACATTTCTATCTCCCCCGGCCATTACCCTTTTAGCGCAACGATTTCCCTCTATCTACCGAGATACCATTCTGAGTACTGCTGAAATGCTTGAAAAAACGCTGAACTTGATTTCTTCTTTGCCTGGGGAAAATAATGCTTGAATATTTGTATAAACAGTCAGTAATCCACCGATTACATCCTCTGACGAAACTTTCGATTGCTGCCACCGTCATGGTTATGGCCATGCTGTTTACTGACCCCCTGTATCTGCTGGTAGTAATTGCACTTGTTATGGCCCTGTCCATTGTCGGCACAATCATTAAGGAGACACTGGGCTATCTATTAACCATGGCTTTTTTCGCTTTTATTGTTTTTGTACTCCAGTGCCTGTTCTTAAACAAGGGCCCGATCTATTTTACCATCCTGCCAGCTTCCTGGCCTGTTGTCGGAGGGTGGCTGCCTGTTTCACATGGTGGGTTAATACTGGGCACCGCCATGGCGCTGAGGGTTTTTGCGATTGTAAGTGTGTTTCCCTTAATCATAACCACCACCCAGCCGCGGGATATCGTCATGTCATTGGTGGAAACGCTCAAGGTACCATATGACTATGCATTCATGTTCACCACGGCGCTACGGTTTATCCCGATTATCATCAGTGAGGTAACGATTATCTATCAGGCCCAGCTATCGAGGGCCTATGCAGTCGAAGGCTGGAACCCGATCAAAAAAATAAGGGCTTTTGCTCCAATTGCTTTCCCGATTATCTTCATTGCTATTGAAAAGGCGGATCGTCTCGGGCTTTCCATGGAACTGCGCGGATTCAACTCAGGAAAGCGTACCAGCTTCAAAAAGCTGCACTTTAAAGCCGTCGATATACTATTTTTTGTGGTGCAGTTTATCTTAATCGGCGCCACGGTTTGGATGCGTATCGAGGGTATCGGCAGCGTCAGTTTTTCCTAATGATCCCCTGATTATTCCCAGGCCGGCCCGGCTAAAGCTCCGATTTCAAGAAAACCAGCCCGGCTTATCGAAATGGCGGGGCTTTCTGCCATACAGCAAATCATCCATGTGAAAGGCCACCCGGCGAGCCAAGGCGTTTCTATTGATGAAAAATCTTAAAATTCGGTGGTAAAAGGTGTCGGGCTTGGAATAGGGGCACACCGCCAGGCACAGCGAACAGTCAGTGCCTACCCGTCGCCAGTATTGATAGCAGCTTTCCATCCTGCTTTGCCATTTATTCACCCCCCGCACCGGCTTTTTATCTCCGATTTCAATGGATTGGGAAGGGCAGTTATCGGCACATTTTTTACATATCTCGCAGAAATGCTGAACACCGATATTGATGGGCTGATCTTCTATCAAGGGGATATCGGTGGTTACGACAGCAGTCCTGACCCGTGGTCCATGCGATGGCGTTATTATCAGCCCGAGTCGGCCCAGCTCCCCCAGGCCGGCTTCATGGGCGATGGCCGTGGTGAGAACATGGTAGTTGCCGTCGATATGCGCCCTAGCCGGGTAACCCAGGTTCTTGATGTAATTTGCCAGACAAATCGCAATGTTGGCAGCCCGCATGTATTCAGCAGCCGATTCTGTGGCCGGCGGCAGCAAAGGGGCAGTATGTACCATGCGCGGATGCATCTCAACTGAAAAAACCAGTGCATATTTATGGGTAACTGCAAGTTCCTGGCCCCAGTTATGCAGATGGCGGCCGGCATGGGAATAGACATGGTAGGGTCTAAGCCGGGTGACCCTGGCATCCAGCGCACCCAGATACCTGGCAAATCCTTTCAGGCGCCGGGTGGCTTCAACAGGCGTAATTTTAGGTGGCTCACCGGAAGGCGCCTCCGTATCTGCCAGATGACGAAATTTTTCGATAAATTCGAAAATGGAAACCATGTAAGGCGAATCAAGTTCGTTGTAGTACAGGGACCCCGGAGCACCCAATTCAGGCATCGCGCGGATATGATCATCTGCTTCCTGCATGCCGGCATTAAGATCGCGGTAATATATCTCATATTGTGTTGTCCCAGGTTTAAGTTCTGCTCGGCCGAACATGATGTCCCGCTCGTCGAAACGTTCGGTTTTTGTGGGGTTGATCTCAAGGGGTGCAGGGTTGCCAACGGGAATGGCTAAAATGACGATCAGCAACAGGATCGTTGCCCAGGCAGCAATTGCAAGACCTGCGGTGGCTGCGGGCAGCAGCATCCCAATGCCGAACCAGCTCACTGAAAAAACCAGCGTCACAAGAAGGGCCAGCCCCCCGGCCCGCCTTTCTACTTCAGCAAACGACGTGATAGCGAATCCCAAAATGCCAAATGAATAAATTAAACCTGTGGCAAAATAAAACCAATGCATCTGCATCCCTTTTGAAAATTTTTATGGCTAAGCAGCAGCCCGCATTTTCTTATTGCTTTAATACCTGAATTTCGCCCTAACCCTCAGAAATTAAGCCGTATCTGAATCTTTAAACGAACACTCATTGGAGGCTTACATTCTGTGCCGCAACCCGCTGATCAAATGCTCCAGCTCATGGTCGATGATATTTTTATGACTGTCGCCGCCGAGGACCGTGTCCTTGAGTTTTCTGACTTGAATCAGACCATGCAGGGTGCCCAGAAGGTGATGGCATCCCGGCGCGGGTTGATGCTCTGAAACAACCCAGAGCGTGTGCCGGCGTTAATCGCCTCGATGATGGGCGATAATCTGGCTGCCGTGACGATCAACTTTTCTTACATTAAGGGCTTTATTCAACCTTCTTGGATTCTAATTCACCGCATCCTTTAAGGCCTTCCCAGGAACAAACTTGGGAACATTCTTTGCCTTGATTTTGATCGCTTCCCCAGTCTGTGGATTCCTTCCTGTTCTGGCTTTCCTTTTATCAACTTTGAACGTACCGAATCCAACCAAAGTTACTGCTCCTTTCCTTTTCAATGCCTTAGTGATAGAGTCGAAAATGCAGTCCACCGCCGCCTGAGCCTCTTTCTTGGTGTTTACAATCTTTGCCACCTCGTTGATCAGATCCCCTTTGTTCATGCCTTCTCTCCTTCCTAAAAATAGTAAAGTGATTAATGGAATGACGTCTATCTAAAATGACAAAATCTCCTGGGCTAAAGTCACTGGATCTTACCATAGGGCAAAATCGCATGAAAGCATGGTTTTCGATTGCCAATGGTAATTGTCAAGTGTAAAGAAACGCCCCAATTTACATTCTTCTATCTCTTCGCTTTTCTTCCCGCTTTTCAATCTCTTCGGCAAAGAGATCAAGGCGCAGAGGACAGGGAGATTGATTATGGTCTACGTATTGGCACTCAAGTTGATTGCATTGCACAAACAGCTCGTTTTTTGAGTTATGACTGAGGGAACGTTTAGTTTTTAAAGCAATTTCAACATCCTCAGATACAACAGTACAAAAATAATTTTTTTCCCTTCGGTTTGCCAACAGTTTTCTTCTCCCTTTCACGGGGACGGCGGGACGTCCATGATATTTTGACATTTACCAATGCTCATGTACCCTGATCTTTCACTCGTTGTCCTAGCCTCCTTATCGAACCCGCAGATTTTAGGGAATTTTCGAAACGAGCGATTATTTGCATAATCTTATCGTTCCAGGGATTTTAACCATACCTCCGGCAGTCTCGAAATTCCAACCAACATCGTGCTACCGGATTTCCTGTCATAGGCATAGGCTTAATCACTTCATCCCTATTGAACATCAGAAAACAATATCAAAACGATAACATCGCTATTCTAGCCAAGTATTATAGTCTTATCAAGCACTAAATCCATACCACAATTCCAGTTTTGTGCAACGTTGTCCAAAAGCAGACCTAAAACGGCACCAGACGTGGTGCCGCAATAAGCCACAATCCCAAG
>JBAPTR010000150.1:0-1831 GCA_049282265.1 Desulfatiglandaceae bacterium
GATTGTAACGATGAAACAGAGCAACTTTTTAATATTGCAGCAATTATTTGCCATTTAGATGTATAACTGAAGTTTCACCGAAAATGTGTCCCATAGAATCACGCCACCATGCGCAGCAGAGCGTCCACAAAAGATTTTCGCGGGAGTTTGTCATGTGTACGGCAAAGGGCATCAAAATCATGTGTCAGGGCAGCCTTGGCAATGATATGTCTGAGATCAGAGAATGCAAAGCTGTTACGACCCCTGACTTTGTGACGACGTTCCGGGATGTTTTCCAGCTGTGCCCCATAGATCCAGGTAATGGTTGCTGCCATCATGGAAAAGTTGCTGTGATTCATGACGGCATAGGCATTGCGGGTTTGGCTTTTGCTGCTCCCGATGTCCTGTTTGATCTCTTTGAATCCGGATTCGATTTTCCATCTTGCGCCATAGTACTCGATGATCTGTTCAGTAGTCAAATCGAGGTCGGTAGAAAAGATGGCGATCCACTGTGTTTTACGAAAGACCCAAACTACCCGGACAGGGTATTTGAGGGTCTTGAGCATAACAACCTTCGTGGAGGCCAGGACGTCACGGTAATGCCCATAGAGAAACACACGATGGATTGATGCCTTTGTTTTCATCTTGGCAGCCATTTCGGAACATGTGCCCAGTCGCCTCCCATACTTGCGTGGTCTGCCGCGTTTTCCTTTCGGGCGCTTGGTGGGTGCCAGAGCGTAAAGGACGGTATTGCAGCGTAACCGGGAGAGCAAATGAAATAAAGATCCGAGATGTTTGCGTACGGGTTTGAACAAGCCATCGTTTCCAAACCAGCTATCGCAAACAACCGTCACAGGGACACCGACAAAATGATGGGCTACCTGTATAATCATCTCGGCCGCCTGTTGAAGTTTTGTGTGAAAAGAGGGGGCTTCGCCGGGGATATCCATGTTATCTGATTTTGAGTCAATCGCTTTTTTTGGCAAATAGAATCGGTGGGCAAGGGGCAGACACGCCCAACGCCCTTTGATGCGCTTGAGCAAACCAATCAGAACAACATTCTGTGCCCAGGGGTATTTGGACTGGTTGGCCTTGGCGGCATGATCGAAGACGTAGGAACAGCCAAAGATCTTTTTGCCTGTCTTGGGATTGATAAAATCATCCAGGGCGAGCAACAAACGGCCATCCGTTAAGGGAGCTGGAATCATGCTCCACAACTTGGGCCACAGTTTGGTCCATGGAAGCTTGTTTGATTCCATGAAGGTATAGAATCGATGCCGGCTCACACGAATGCCGAAAAGAGTATTCATGCACCGAAGAATATTCGAAGAGATGGACGTAGTAAAAGGAACGATGAAAGCCAGGAGGGTGTAAACGAACCACCGGCTGCGTTGCCTGCCAAGGCGGGTAGACGAGAAGTCGTTCTGAAGCGGTCGAAGGATATCGTGGAGGATAAACATATCAAATTGCTCCTTTCTGGTTGGATATCAACAAGTTATGCATGTATCCTACCGTGAAAGGAAATGAATTGCAAAGGAAAAGTGAATATAACATATTGAAATAACTGGCATAATAATTGAAATCCAAATTCCGTGCCAATTGGACTGGATTTGAGTTTCGGCTCAGAGCAAAATCCTTGGCCCGGCTCGAACAAACTTTAAAAACGGTGAAACTTCAGTTAAGTAATAGTCAAGGTAAAAACCATAATCTTTATCTCCTTCTTTTGTAGAGCTTTCAAGATTCTGAAATCGAGCTGACCTCATTTCGTAGAAAAATGTTTCCGCTATAAGTTGAATTGCGCTCTCGGGATCATAGAGGACGTCTTCATACCTTAAATTGAGGCAAGGGAAAC
>JBAPTR010000151.1:0-4311 GCA_049282265.1 Desulfatiglandaceae bacterium
GGCGACGTCCTGTTTCTGAAATAGAGTTGAGGCTTTGCTCCTTACTCCGGAAAGGTTTATGTTCTTGCGCATGAGACGCATGTGTACTGTTTCTTTTTCCTTCATAATCTTCTGGAATTCATTCTCAAGACCTTTTAACGTTTTCCCATGAGATAGAACGGCTTGCTTTTCGGCATCGTGGTTCCGCTTTTTCCACACCAGGTATCTCCCGGGTTGGTGATCCCTTTCCCATTGTTGTACCAAAAGATCCGTATCAGGCTCACTCTTTTCTTCTTCCAACCGGGCGTGAAGCCGCTGCTCAGCACTTTCAATTAATGCAATGAGGGTCTTCGTGCTGTCCCTGTACGTCTGATAATAGATTCTTAGCCTGTTGACCCGGTCGGTATCCTCTATATAGGCGTCTTCCTCGCCAGGGCGAATGACGCGAAGGAAGTTCCGGATACCGAATTGTTTCACCAAGGGGACGAAGTCCTTATATTTTTTGTTCAATGTCTTCTCGATTTTGTTCATTCGCCTGTAGTAACCGGTGTCCCCTTTCCCAGGCCGAGAATCTGTAAGGCGATCAGCGCACTTTAGTCCCTCTACAGCTAGGGTCCTGATCTTTCGAATGGCATTGTTTGCACTCGCCAGTTCATCCAGCGTGGCATGATAGTGGGCGATACGCTCTTCTCTGCTGTCTGAGGGAAATACACTGGCAATAGCCTCTTCGGGCGGTTCCTGAAGGGGTTCTATGGTAATTTCATCCGGACGAGCATAACTGATATTCGGAACCTTTGCGGCCCCGGGTGCGGTATTGATTACCCTGCACCCCTTTTCCAGAGCCTGTGCGGCTTGACCGTCTATTATGCTCATGGCGGACGCATAGTCTGGCCTTGTTTCGACGTTCCAGCCGCCGTTGGTCCGTACCTTGAGACCTATTTTTCCCAATTCCGGGCCGAGCTTGTGTTCATTGCTTCCCTGGGCGTGGGAATAGCCTTCCCTGCTGAAGCAGAGGTCGACTCCGGCAAGCAATACCTGGGAAAATCCCATCTCTACAGCAGAGGCAAGGGCTGAATTTGTGACGGTCGGGCCGACGGCAGGCAGGGTGTCCACGTTCAGGTGCGTCTCCCAGGGAAAGCGGGGACCGGAGTAAACGCTTTTCCCACGCCACTGTGCCAACAGGAGAGGGGAAACGTGGTAGGCATGCACAAACAGGGTGTTGCGCCAGAAATGGAAGAGTTCCTTGCTGATATCGAAACTGATCGACTGGGGGTCCACCGAAAAGACCATGTGGGGTGTCAGGCCGCATTCCAGCAAACGCCGGCAGATTCTTGACACCGCGATAACGACCACCTGATCGCAATTCGATTTGAGCCAGGGAATAATGTCGTCCAGCGATGGCCCTCCTCCCAGCAGAACCGCTGTCTTGCCTCTAAACAAGTTTCCCAAGCTTGAGCTTGAATGGCGATTCTCAGCGAGATTTTCCAGTTGCCTCTCCACAAAACTCTGAATGCCCAAGCTTGCCTGGGTTCCCCAGGTCAACCTGGTTAATTCCTCGGAGACGGTCCAGTAGAGTTCATGATACGCCGGGATATTGGCGTCCATTGCGCCTACTGATTGGTGTAGTTGGATTTTGTTGATAAAGATGTAATCCGTCAGATGAAGCTGTTCTGCTGTTTTTTCCCAATCATTGTAAGTAGTGCACTCTATTGGCTGATCTTTAAAATCTGGAGGGAAAGATTCCTTTATGCGGTCAAGGACTGCGGGGAGTTCAATGAACAGAAAGCGTGAGCCATCCGGCACCCCGCGTTTCAGCAAGAAATGCGGTAAAAGTCCGGAGTCCGTGCCAACTACAATATGCAACGTATCTTCCTGAAAAAGCCCTTTTCCAAAGATTTGCGAGTAAAGGGCATCGGACCCCACTTTGTTGAATGCGGACAGATTCACTTCATGAATGTAGCGGTCACCGAATTCGTTCGTTACAAATGGTCCGAGCATCACATTCGATTCTGACATAAATTACACTTTCCTCCTGGTTTCCCCCATATCCAACCTATCAGGTTTTTCCAAGACAGATTAAGTTCAAGAAGGGGGGAGATTCACGGTCCTTTCAAGAACCGTCAGACATAATACAAGAAAGACGAAGCAAGAGCCGTGCCACAACTGCCGCGCAAATGGATTGGGGATTGTTCAAGTGACGTTGGGAGGTCATTGGCATGTGTCTTGCTATTTAGCATGGTGAATTTGGAATGATACAAAGGCCTTCTCCAGACAAAAACAGGATTCGAGGAGCACTCTACTAGGCATCTAAAACAGGCGGACAAAATGGATAATTTATTGAAACAAAAAATAAATTTCGCAAATCAAACCATTCTGCTTACCGGCGGAACAGGCTCTTTCGGGAAGCATTTCTGCAAGGTGATGTTGGAGAAATATCAACCAAGAGTCATCAGGATATACAGCCGTGATGAGTTGAAACAGTTTGAAATGCGTCAAAAAGTTGGCGAGAATGGCCTGAGATATTTTATTGGCGATGTGCGGGACAGGGATCGGCTCCGGCGGGCTATGAATGGAGTTGATATTGTTATTCATGCGGCTGCATTGAAGCAAGTTCCTGCTTGCGAATATAACCCCATTGAAGCCGTAAAGACCAACATCAACGGGGCACAGAATGTCATAGACGCGGCGATTGACGCCGGAGTCAAGAAAGTGGTTGCACTCAGTACGGACAAGGCAGTGAACCCGGTGAACCTCTATGGGGCGACCAAACTCTGTGCCGAAAAGCTGTTTGTTCAAGGCAACGCCTATTCCGGCGGTCGCGAACCTCGTTTTTCATGCGTGCGATATGGAAATGTCATCGGAAGCCGAGGAAGTGTTATCCCCCTGTTCCTCGATCAGAAGAAGAATGGTAAAATCACAGTCACCAATGAGCGGATGACCAGGTTTTGGATCACCCTTGATCAGGCCGTTGAACTGGTCGTATCGGCCCTGGTACACATGCAAGGCGGAGAAGTCTTTGTCCCGAGGATACCGAGCATGAAGATCGTCGATCTTGCCAAAGCCGTTGCTCCTGACTGTACGATCGACGAGATTGGGATAAGGCCCGGGGAAAAACTTCATGAGGTCCTTGTTACCGAAGAGGAGGGCAGAAATGCGGTAAGCTATAATGGTATATACGTGATCATGCCCCAGCTCTCCTGGTGGAAGAGAGAAAACTACCGGACCGGGAAAAAATTGCCGGACGGCTTTCACTATTCAAGCGAAGAGAATGACAATTGGATGAGCGTCGAGGATTTGAGGGATATCGTGTATGGCTGCTGACCCTGGTTTGCAATCAATGCCCGTTTTTGATTCCGGTGGGGAAGGGGAAACAAAAGATCCCAATATCCCTTATGCCCGTCAGTGGATTGATGAAGACGAAATCGAGGCCGTCATTGGGGTACTTCGTTCCGATTGGTTGACAACGGGTCCCAAGGTTGAAGAATTTGAGCAGGCCTTTTGCGGTTACGTGGGCGCGAAATATGCTGTGGCAGTGTCAAGCGGGACTGCAGCCCTTCATACCGCCATGTATGCTTTGGGCATCGGTCCTAGGGATGAGGTGATTGTCCCACCAATGACTTTTGTTGCTACCGCGAATGCGGTGGTTTTTCAGGGAGGGGTCCCGGTCTTCAGCGATGTTGAGGAAAGCACGCTACTTTTGAATCCGGCAATTATTGAAGAGAGGATTACCCCCCGAACCAGGGCCATTGTCGCCGTAGATTACGCCGGTCAGCCCTGTGACTATGATACGCTCCGCGACATTGCCAAAAAACACGGCCTCCTCCTGGTAGCTGATGCATGTCACGCCCTGGGTGCACGGTACAAGGAAAGAATGGTGGGAACGCTGGCCGATCTCACTGTTTTCAGTTTCCATCCCGTGAAGCATATTACCACGGGTGAGGGCGGCATGATCACAACAGATGATCTAGACCTGGCTGAATGCATGCGGAGGTTTCGCAACCATGGCATTGACATGGATCATGCCACCCGGACGAAACAGGGTACCTGGCGCTACGAGATGACAGAACTCGGCCATAATTATCGAATCACCGATTTTCAGTGTGCCCTGGGCCTGAGCCAACTGGAAAAGCTCCCTTCCTTTATCCACAGGCGTCGGGAAATCGCAAAAATGTATGACCAGGCATTTGCTTCTGTTAGGGAAATAAATCCCTTGTACACCTCTCCTGGTGTGGTGAACAGCTATCACCTGTACGTCATTCGTGTGAACGAGCGGGACCGTATCTTTTCTCAATTGCGGGAAAAGGGGATAGGCGTGAACGTTCACTACTTTCC
>JBAPTR010000152.1:0-4210 GCA_049282265.1 Desulfatiglandaceae bacterium
AACTCTCCTGTTGACATCTCTTTGGAATACAAGGCGGGGCTTGATCGGCAGCTGGAAGGTCAATTGAGGCCGGTGCTTCGGCCTGGGCATTTCAATAGTTTCAATATGGATGAAGCCTTTGACCCGATAGAACGGATCGCCAGGTCCCTGTCCGGCTGACGGTTACTTCCCACCTCATGGAAAAGGGGTCACCCATATTTTTTTGTATGCACCCTTGATTCCCCGGCCGCATCGCGATAGCTCAAATCCAAAGGGTAAGGAGGAGATTCATGAGACAGAAGACCCATGCAGATACAGAGTCGTTGCCATATGAAACCCCGCGTTTCCATTCGACCAATGGACGCCGACAGGTGATAAAGGCAGCACTGATGAAAATGGCGGTCGTTTTTCTCGCCGGTCTTTCCTTTATGCTCTGGTCATGCACATACTCCCACCAGGTGCATGCGGGTGAGCAAGCGCAAGCAGGGGTTATGCCTGATTATCTTTCCGGGGCTGAACTCCAATCGGCAAAGGTCTATCAAGCGGTCGTGCCGGCAGTGGTGACAATCTTTACCTCCCGGGAAGTTATTCAGGAGGAAGGGGCTGCAAAGAAAGGAGGTATTGGCAGCGGCGTCCTGATTTCAAAAGAGTGCCATGTGCTTACAGCGGCTCATGTGGTCAAGGGCGCTGATGAGATCGTCGTAAAGACACAAGACGGAAAGATGCGGCCGGCAGAGCTTCTTTTCAGCGAGACGGGTGCGGACATAGCCCTTTTAAAGCTCATCACGCCTGCCCCCGAGCTAAAGCACGCCGAACTGGGAGATTCAGACCGGCTTGTGGTTGGGCAATCGGTTTATGCCATAGGCAGTCCATATGGTCTGGAAGATTCTTTCTCAGTAGGGCACATCAGCGGGTTTCGCAGCTTCGAGCGCTATTACGACGGTGCGATTCAGGCCAAATTCATACAAACCGATGCTGCGATCAACATGGGAAACAGCGGTGGTCCTCTCTTGAACTCGAAGGCCCAGGTCATCGGGATAGCCTCCCGGATACTCAGTGTTTCAGGTGGCTTCCAGGGGATCGGATTTGTTGTGCCCATCAATACGGCGAAGAAGCTGTTGTCTCTCAAAGACCGGGTCTGGTTGGGCATCGAAGGCATCTATTTGAACAGAGAGGGGATCTCCACGCTGATGAACCGTGACCTGAAAGGTGGCCTGCTCATAGAACGCGTTACAAAGGGGAGTCCCGCAGACAAGGCCGGCTTGAGAGGCGGTTCAGTCCCGTCACGGATGCTGGGTCGAGATTTTTTGCTGGGCGGAGATTTGATCGTGGAGTTTGGCACCCAGGAGGCCTGCAATAGCGATTGCCTGGCCGAGGCTAACAAGCACTTTGGCAGCACTGACAAGATTCCGGTGAAATTTCTGCGTGGCGGTAAGATGCTGGAGACGACTATTGATTTGTCGGGCACCAGACGGAATTTTCTTGAGGGAATTAAGAATTGATGGAAAAAGTGGAAAAAGGGTACCACCTGGAAAAGGGATTGAATCCCGCCGGGTCGGACCAAGCCATCATGTTGATTTTCAAACAGTATCTTCCCAAAAATGCTTATTCTGAGCCCTTAGAACCCCATTTTCAAGCCCAAAAATGCCATTGTAAGGAGTTGGAGGTTCCTGGAGCACATAGCTTCCCTCTTCCCCAACCACCTCACGCCCTTTCGCCTTGATCCCTAACTTCCCCTTCGTCATCGTGACAAATGACTCACTTCCCACCGCAATATTCTCAGACCACTTTCTGTCGAATTCCGGGGACAGTATATTAATTATTCCTTTTTTTGGGCCTTCTTCCCGGTTTTCGCGGCGCTAAGTCTTTTGTGAAAGAGGGGTGGATGTTTCAAGTGAAACCGGGGTCTTTTGTTTTGACAAGTTGTCCAGCTCCTTTACCATTGTTGTCAATATAAAAGACCCCTTTTCCCACGACCCCTTTTCCCGCACTATCCATAAAATAACCGGAAGTCTGTCCAAAGCACCGTGCTTTAACTTCTCGAACTGTCTCTGTTGCCACCATTTAAGGGATCTGATATGCTAGAAAAAGAATGGGTATTCCACTAAAGTGAAATATCAATTATCGAGGAGGTATTCCATGAATAAGAAGAGAAGCCTGTCGCGGGTTGTTCTCTGGGATGGGGCCAGGGTTTCGGGTGGAAGTCAATTGCAGGATGCGGTGGTCATCAAATAAAAAAGGAGCAGTTAGGTGGCTCCTTTTTTATTTGGAAAGCTCTTTTTTTATAGAGTGAAAAGCAAGGAAAGATAGAACAGGGATGATTCGTTATCTAGCCCGCCACCGTATTTAAACTTGTTGTTTTCACTGAAGAAGTTCCAATTTTTTTCTCCCTTGATTTCCTCGAATTTCGTATATTGAAAGGCCGCGGTGGCAGCGATATGCTGGGTGAAATTATAGGTACAGGCAAAATCTATCCCATACATCATGCCGTCATCCATACTTGAAGTAATGACCAGGTCACGCAATAGATGGTGGTCTTCATCGCTTGCCCTGACCATGGTACTGCCGATAAAACGTCCGGTAAGCGTGACTGGATCCAGATTGGCGTGGAAGCCTATGCCTATATAAGGGGCATCGTAGGTTTGTTCGTAGGAGATGACCGTTTCATTGGGGAAGCTGCCCACCGTGTCGCGGATATAGTAGGTGGAATAGATATAGGTCCCCCCGATCCCCTCCCATTTCCAATGATCGTGTTTGTAGCCGACGATTCCGAAAAACGAGGTCTGTGTAAAGCGCAGGAAGGTCAGCTCCATGTTGACATCATACAGAAGCCCTTCGGTTACCGGAGAGGCGCTGTGCGACCAGTCGGTCCAGTCGTCATAGTTGGTGGCTCTCCAGTCATAGTCATCCATATTGCCGTTGCCCTCGTTGATTTTGAACCAGACATTGCCGTTAACCCTCAGCCAACTGAGCGGTTTGATGGAGGCGTCGACACCAAACATGGCAACCTGGTCAAGTTGCCAGTCCAGCTCGCTGTTTTTATGGCCGGTGTCCCGATTGTACACGAGTTCTCGTGATTTACCGTTGGCATATCCGACAGAGATACTTCCCGATACCATGACCACATGGTCGT
This sequence comes from Desulfatiglandaceae bacterium, assembly GCA_049282265.1. Taxonomy (GTDB): domain Bacteria; phylum Desulfobacterota; class DSM-4660; order Desulfatiglandales; family Desulfatiglandaceae; genus CAYUCJ01. The sequence goes on from JBAPTR010000152.1 coordinate 3,113, forward strand.
TGATATTGATTGAGGATTTTTTCTCAAAGGTATGGGATTTGCTGCTCACCCCTCCGGGAAGGGGCGAGACGGTGGTTACCGGCTCGGTTGGCTTGGGTTTCCCGGGAACCGGGGTGGTGTAAGTCTTCGTGGCCGGGCCGGTCGGTTTGATGGGCCGGTTTTGTCCGTCGGAGCTGTATCCCACCGGCTGTTGGGCGACTGAAGTGACTGTTGCAGGACCCTTCGGCTTTGGCGCTCCCGCATCGGCAAGGCTCCAAAGAGGCAGAGAGACGGTTAAGCAAAATGTACAAGCACAGATGCATGACTTCTTGAAGATCATGAATGCCATTTTTTCCTCCCCTGACCGGACCGGTGTTAAAATTCCCGACACGGAGTGATATATGTTTTGTTGATTCATTTCAGATAGTGATCTTGATAATAAGACCTTGCTTTTTCAGTAAAAAGCATAGAGAAAGTCAGTAATTTCCGGTTAGGTTCTTGCATAACATTTTGAAATTTTGTAGTTTTTCAAATCCTGGCCGTCCGTTCCGTTCCTGGTGCTCCGGCTTTCGTTCTGTATTTTAGTACGGAGTTCCCTGACTCTTTTTATGCTGACTTTTTCGTTGTGCTGCTCACGCCAATAGATGTCCTCGCGCCTCCAATGGAGGCATTCCGATCATGGCTCTTTGAATGGGCCGGTACAATTGGTGAAAAGACGGTGCATCTACTTTTTTGCGACGATCGATTGCGTAGGGTAGTTTGTAATCTCTTGAATTTATTAAGGATTCCAAATTTTCGCCGCACACCTTAATTGAAATGTCAAGCAAAAAATGAACTTAACACGCTGATTTGGCTATTTATTTTGATGTATCACATGCAATTTCCTAACCGGAAATTACTGGCTAATATTACTTAATGCACTAGCCGTGCCAGAGCCGCATCCATCCGTGATGGAAGCTTTAACCTCTTACAACCGGCTGAAATGCAAGGTAATTAGATAGGACGACGGGAGAATTGATTCCCAAAGAATGAAAAACAGGAAATACGGGCTATGGAACTGACGCCATTATAAAAATGGAATCCATTTCATATTTCAGAGAAATGTCAATGGTGTCAATG
>JBAPTR010000153.1:0-1678 GCA_049282265.1 Desulfatiglandaceae bacterium
GTTTGTTCGAGATTAAGGCATGCGAAAATTTTAACCGCAGGAATACATTGAGGTATTTCGAGGATTAAAATTTGAGCATAACGAAGATATCGGGCAAAATAGCCATTTATGGATGGACACTAGTTAATACCTTAGATGAACTACTCCGCCGCAAGCAGCGGGGTATCATCAAAAGCATTGAACGCCCCAAGGGGCGGGGAATATAACCCTTACGATAAATTTAATAAATAAAATATTAATCTATTAAATGTTAAATTTGTAGCTTAAGCAAAATTGTTTGTCAATAAAAAAAATGACTTCAGTTATTGTAAAGGGTGTTGAAAGGTCTCCTGCACAAATGTGAAAAATTGTTACCGGGGGGCTAAACCAGCCTCATTTTTTTCTGCTTCCAGTTCGGATACTGTCTTTCAAATTGCTTCCTGATGATTAATTTCATATTCTTGTGGTGCATAAACCATTTTTGGCCAAGGGTTCTTTTGATAAAATCCCCCCCATTATAGAGGCTTTTTCTTATTTGAAACTGGCTCATTTAAGAAATTGTTTTTACATAATAATTGTATGATCTTTGCAACACCTCTTATTTATTGATATACGAGCAATTATTCCCTATTCTCAAACGCTAAAAAAGGGACTTCTTATCAAGATCAAGTAACCATCTTGGATAAAGGAGGAAAAAATGAGGATCTGGATACAGAGCGCTGCGCCGGAGAGTAATGATCCATTGTGGACACCTTATAAGGAATCACTTCATAAGATGCTCCTGAAAGTGAAGAGGGAGGATACGGAAATAGAGTTTCATGGCATTCATTATGCTCATGAGCTCATGGATCATTCCATCTATGTCCGTTTTCTCTGTAAGAATCAGATCATCGAAAACGCAATTCGTGCGGAAAGAGAAGGTTTTGACGGTTTTGCCATCTCAAATTCTCTTGATATCGACCTTGGCTGTTTGGAGATCAGGAATGTAGTAGACATCCCTGTTGTCTTTCTGGCAGAAATTAGTTTGCACGTGGCCTCAATGCTGGCAGACACATTTTCTATACTTTCCTGGAACAAGCCTCTGACAATGATTTCAAGGAGAACCGTCAAGGAATATGGCCTTGAAAGAAAATTCATACCTTGCGAAGATTTTGAAACAACCGAGGTCGAAGCCCTCAAAGCCTTTCAGGATCCCACATCGATTACGCTGGAAATAAAGAGAATAGCTGAAGATGCAATTGATAAAGGAGCCGGTATCCTGGTACCTTTTTGTAATCTTTTGAATATGGTCTTGCAAAATGCCGGTCTAAAAGAGATTCAAGGAATACCCATTCTAAATACAACTGCAATGATTGTGAAGGGAATCGAATTTATGGTTGAGTTGAAGCGGATAGGTATCCATCGACCCGGGCGCGGATTATACTCTGCCTTGACAAAAGAGGAACTGTCCGATGTACGGAGTACTTTTCGTTTGGATTAATCAGCACGGGTTTTCCGCTTAATAAGGAGAAGAATCTCATGGCCAGCAACACAACTGTCATCAAAAAGGCCGGCTGCTTTTTCCGTCACAAACATTGCGGTGTCCTTGTTCATGTCCGGAATGGTATGGTTGTGAAGGTAAGAGGAAACCCGGATCATCCCATCAGCAGAGGTTTTATTTGTGAAAGGGCGTTAAGAGCGCCGAAATGGCTCTATCACA
>JBAPTR010000154.1:0-6840 GCA_049282265.1 Desulfatiglandaceae bacterium
GGGCGCTGGGCCGGGAGTATGAATGAGCAAGGAGAAATGAAATGCCGCCGAAACCCTGGGAAGTCATCTCAACGATTCGCGACAAGTCTTACCGGGTCTTTGCCCTCCGCAAGGACACGGCCCTCTCCCCGAGGACGGGAAAGACTCATGATTTCTTTATCCTGGAATCCAGTTCCTGGGTCAACGTCATTCCACTGACAAAGGACAATCAGGTGGTCCTGGTCAGGCAGTACCGGCATGGTACCGGGGAGGTAACCCTGGAGATTCCGGGCGGCCTTGTGGAGAATAAAGACACGCCCGAGCAGGCCGCCTGGCGGGAGCTTGCGGAAGAGACAGGGTATGGCGCGGAAGAAATGATTTCCCTGGGGTTTGTGTTTCCGAATCCGGCCATACAGAACAACAAGTGCTTCACTTTTCTTGCGAAAAACGCAATGCAGGTTGGGGAGCAGGATCAGGATGGGGGAGAGGATATCGAGATTCTCCTGAAACCCCTTTCAGAGATTCCCGGACTGATTCGTACCGGGGTGATTTCGCATTCTCTGGTTGTAGCGGCCTTCTACCGCTTTTTCATGGAGCATGCACGCGGTCCCGGCAGGTAACCGCCCGGAATCCGGCAGCGGGGGCGTTGGCAATAGTGAGGGTTGATCAGATACATACCTTTCTGACTTGATCAATATCTGTAAGTCCCAGAAATATCTTTCGTATGCCGTCCTGCATCAGGGTCGTCATCCCGTCTTTTGCAGCCTGCTGCCTGAGCTTTTCGACATTTGGACTGTTCAGGATAAGGGCCTTGATCTCTTTCGTAGCCTCGAGAAATTCCATGATGCCTGTCCTGCCCAAATAGCCCGTTTCGCGGCATCGTTCACAACCAACGGCCCGATAGATCCGGAGGTCTTTTCGATAGGGTATGCCCAAGGCCTCAAAACCGTCGCCGTAACTCCTCGTGAGAGCATTGAATTCTTCCCGTGAGGGATGATAGGCATCTTTGCAATGCACACACAGGGTCCTCACCAGACGCTGGGCAAGGATGCCCAGGATGGCATCTGAAAAATTAAAGGCATCCATACCCATATCCAGGAGTCTCACGATGGTTTCGGGGGCGCTGTTGGTGTGGAGTGTGCTCATTACCAGGTGACCTGTGAGGGAGGCTTCGCAGGCTATAGCGGCGGTGTCGTGATCGCGCATTTCACCTACCATGATGACGTCCGGATCGGCCCTCAGCAGGGACCGCATCGCCGCGGCAAAAGTGAAACCGATCTTTGGTTGGACCTGGACTTGCCTGAGTCCTCTCTGTGTAATTTCAACGGGATCCTCGGCAGTCCATATCTTGGTTTCCGGTCTGTTTATGTGCCTGAGGATGGAGTGGAGCGTCGTGGTTTTGCCGCTCCCCGTAGGACCCACCACAAGGAGCATACCGTAGGGTTTTCCACTCATCTTAAGCAAGAGGTCGAGGTCCCTCTCTTTCATCCCCATGGCGTTCAAAGCCATGGGTTCTCCGGCCGTCAAAATGCGCATGACTACATCTTCTTCTTCTCCGGCCGTGGGCATGGTGGCCACCCGAAGTTCAATATCCAACGGATAGAATTTTCTGAACAATATCTTGCCGTCCTGGGGCTTCCTCCGCTCGGAGATATCCAGATCAGCCATGATCTTGATGCGGGAAATGAGGGCGCGTTTGTAATTGTAAGGTATCATTTTGTACCGCCGACAAAACCCATCAACCCTGAACCTGATTTCCGCCCCGGATTTTCCCGGATAAGGTTCAATATGAATGTCCGAACAGTTTATCTTGTGCGCATCCACAATGATCCTGTTGACGAGGGAAACGACCTTATTATTCTCCAGTTTCAAAACGTCGGCGCGCGGTTCGGCTTCTTCCGTATCGGGCGCATCCAATTTCGCAAGGATGTCATCAATGGAGCCTCCTTCACCATCCTCGAACCCGCCATAGAAGGCGTCCAGGAAACCGATGATGTCTTCTTGAAGGCCCACCGCAAGAACATAGTGTCCTGGGTGAATCAACGAATTGATGCTCTGGATCTTGTCCAAACATCGCGGGTTGTCCACGAGGATCTTTATCTTTCCATTCACTTTGCCGAGGGGCACCCAGAGGTTCCTTCTCAGGTATGCCGGGTTCAATTTGGACAATAGGTCCCCCGGAATGGGATAATATCGGTTATAGGGGACATATTCACATCCGAAAAATTCGGCAACGTTTTCACCCAATGTCAATTTGTCAATTCTTAGATCTTTTGTGAAGATCGACTCCACAGTGGTACCGCGTGCGTGTGCAAGGGTCGTGGCTTTATCCAGCTGCAAATTTGTTATGATTCCTTTTTCAACCAGATATTCGAGATGGGTTCTTTGGGTCCCCATTCGGTAAGAGGGAGTCTTGCTGTAGCTTTCTATTTGAGCGAGCAGAGCCATCATTGCCTCCAGTGTGTGGAATAAGAAGAATTTGTCAGATTGTTGAGCAAGAGATGTGCCGAAAGGAGTTCCGTTGGGGAAAATAAAAAAGATGCCGTATTATCGATAGATTACACCCTCTCATTTAAGTGAACGTGGCTCATTTTCATACAAGAGGAAAAACCTTGGGAAAGTGGCTTCTATATTATGGCAACGAATTGCACACCCTGCCCTATTGCCCAGCACCAGAATGCCCAGCGGCTTCAGCATGGACCGTCTGCATCAAAGCCTTTCGCAGATCTTGGATGCGATCAAGGCATTTCCATTATGTGTTTTGCGCCTCTTTCCAGGATGTCAGAACCATGCCGATGGATACCAATGCAAGGGATACAAGGGCCAGCCAGTCCAGGTTTTCCTCTGGCAATATGGCAGCGGAAAGAAACGTGCCGCACACGGGAATAAGAAAACGGTACATGGCCATGCTGGTCAGCCGGTTGTATTTGACCAGGACATACCATAGGGTAAAGGCAAAGGCTGAAAGGAAGCTCAGGTAGCAGAGGAGCAGGAAGGTGGAACCGGAAAAACGAATCACGGCGGGATCCTCGACGACCAGCGCGATCAACAGGAGGATCAGAGAGCCCAGGGTGAGCTGGTAGGCGGACATGAGAGGCGGGTGAATACGCGGGGAACTCTTCTTCACGAGAAGCGTGCCGGCCGTTGAGGCCAGGGCGGAGAGGAGGACAAACCCTTCCCCTGTCAGGCGGAAGACAAAATCAAAACCACTCTTGTTCAAGTTCACAATGATAATACCGAGGAATCCAAGGACAAGACCGATGTTTTTCTTGGGTGTGAGGACATCGTCCTTCATCCACAGATGCGAGGAGAGTGCAATGAAAAAGGAGCCCGAACCGTTGATGATGGCGGTCTTCATTCCCGTTGTATTGGAGAGCCCTATGTAGAAAAACGTGTACATTAAAGTGGTCTGGAGCAGGCCCAGGAGGAAAAGGGTCGCGTAGTCCCTGGGTTCAGGGAGCAGAATGGACCTCCCCGTGAGCCTGACTGCCGCAAAGATCATAAGGCCCGCCAGTAGAAATCTGTATGCGGCAAAGTAGAGTTTCCCGCCCGTGTTTCGCTCTATTTCGAGCAGCCGGAAACCGATTTTCACCAGGGGAAATGCACTGCCCCAGAGGAGTGCGCAGACAAGGGCGAAAAAAATAACGGCCGGGGCCCAGGTGAAGAGTTTCTGTCTGTCCATGATCGTTCTACCGCCTGCTGGATGAGATGGGAAGCCAATGTAAGCCAGTGGGTGCTTTTGGTCAAGAAATTAACCCTTGATAGATGAAGAGCCCGTAGGCTCCTGTGAGGAGGAGGCCGGCCGCCTTGGGTAAACGTCCCAGAAAAACCAGAAAGAGAAAGAGGAGAAACCCGGCGGCCAATACTATGCCGATGCTGAGATTGAAAAAACCAGGAATCTCGATGGGTTTGAAGAGGGCAAAAATCCCGACGCACATGGGAATGCAGATATGTCCGTCCCCGATCTGTGAACTGAAGACGATATCGGCGCGCCGGGCCCATGCATAGTAAAGGGCGACAAGGGCATTGGGGAAAACCATCAACAGTCCTGTGAGCCATCCCAGATTGTCGAAAACCAGAAAACCGGAACCCTCTCGGGGGACCCATGCCACAAGGCGATCGATGCTGTAATAGACAGCTACACCGGTGGCGAGGATTGTGAAGAAATCGAACACAATCGATTTGGGAAGAGTGCGCTTGCGAATGACGTTGTCCTTGAGGACATCGAAAACCTGGAACAGCTGCCAGAAAAAGAACATGCCCACGAGTACGAGACCGTCAGAAAAATCAATGGCCCCGTCTCCGGCCAGGGCCCATAGCGTCCCGGTAAAAAAAAACAGAGCCACGAGCGAGAGCAACAGGGAAAGATGGTTGACACGGGCTGTCCGGAGGGCCCCCTTCCGACTTTTTTTGGGTGAGGAAGGAATCACGACAAGGGTCCAGCAAAGGGTGGACAGACCGATGATCAGGGTGAGGTTGGTGGTATTGTTTACCAGACAGTTTTCCAGGACAAGAGAACCGGAACCTCCTGAAGTTCCCAGGATGAAGGCAAAGGCCAGGTTTGAAAATCCGGAGGCATAGGGCATAATCAGGGTGCCCAAGGCCGTCCCTTCAAAACCTTTCTTTTCCAAGGCCCCCAGGCGCCATATCATCACTGCCGACGCCAGCAGAAAGAGAAAGAGGGAAAACCAGGGATCCAGGGAATCAAGGCGCACCGCCTCTTGCTTCAGCACTGAAATGGGCTGGGACAAAAGGAGTTTCCAGTAATGGATATCAAGAAAGGCCGCTTCCACAGAAGACTTGTCCCCTAGTTAGAGCGTTCCTGCCACGAGTCCTTCCCATTCCGTATGGAGCGTCCTGTACCCCCTGATCCATTCTTCAAGATGGTCCACGTCCCTGCGGGAGATATCCATTCTTGCGGCAAAAGTGTATATTTTTTCCCTTTCCGGCAGAGAAAAATGACGGTCCCTTGACGCAAGCATGATGGCGTCCCTCAGCACAACAAAAGCCGTGAGGCGGGAGACGTGTTGTTTCTCTATGTCAAAGAGCCTGTCCGTGGAACTCAGGAGCTGTTCATAATCAAGACCCAGGCGCTGGGCCTGCTTGCGGACATAATCGAACTCCGGTGGGCCGTTATCCCTGTCGGCCTTGGCAATGGCAATGAGTATCTTGACGTAGGTTTCAGAGTCAAAAGATGCCGAATGCATGTTCACAAAACTGTTGTCCATGGTATCCTCCCGTGCATATAACCGCAACTTAAGCAAGTCAGTAGTGGGAATTTTGCAATATTTGTACCAGTCAACAGAGTTCCTTTCTGACAAGGGGCCGGTACTCCCGGGCAAACGCGATGAGGCTTTCAAGCTTGGCTCCGGCCGAGCCCGAGTCGATGCAGTCAGCCGCCCGTTTGATGTCATCCTTTATCTCCCTGTCCAGACCCGATGCCACAAAGGCCTCCCTCGTACCCAGATTATTGAGCACCTTCGCCATTTTTTCGGTAAGGGAAGGGGTATAGACACCCAGCACCTGTGCCGACGCCCCGGCCGGGTTTGTGAGGGGGCCGAGCAAATTGAAGATGGTTCGTATACCCATCTCTTTCCTGGGTCCTGCAGCGTACTTCATGGCACCGTGAAAGAGAGGTGTATACAGGAACCCAAGCCCTATTTCCTGGATTGAACGTTCCACATCGGAAGCGGTGATGTCCAGGTTCACACCCAGATTTTCAAGCACGTCCGCACTGCCGGACCCACTCGAAACAGCCCGGTTCCCGTGTTTGGCCACCTTCACACCGGCGCCCGCCGCCACAAAGGCGGTCGTGGTAGAGACGTTGAAAGTGTGGGTGGAGTCTCCTCCGGTACCACAGGTATCAAGAATCGTCTCTTCGTCCACGTTGATCTCGTCCCTGTCGATATTCTCCAGGTGGTTTCCGGTGTCTATTTTTGCGGCCGTGGCCCTTATGGCCCTCGCCGCACCGGCAATTTCTTCTATGGTTTTCCCCTTCATTCGCAAGGCGGTTGCAAGTGCCCCGATTTGGGCCGGACCGGCCTTTCCGGTCATGATTTCTTTCATGACGGATTCCATTTCCATTTCCGTCAGATTCCTGCCCTTGACTACCTTGACAATGGCTTCTTTGATCATGGTCAATTCCTCCTTGCCGAAAAACGGCCGTTAAGTTGAACTGAATAACTGAATATTTGAAAAGAAAAGCCGTGAGATGCGTCATCCCACGGCTTTTCAAAAGGCAAAAAAAAACCGCGGGATCTTCAGGAGATGCCCACGGTTTTGTTATTGCTAAATCATCCGAACTAAGCCAGGCTCACCTCCTGAGAAGAGCTGAGCCACCACCAGTTCAGGCAAATGTTGATTCTGTTCCTGTCCATTACGATCATCATGATGATCAATGATGATGGCTTTGTAAAAAGCTGGTTTATGCCGCAAGCGGCAGCCTATGAGGTACGAAGAGGAGCCGAACCTGACACTCTTTTTCAGACCCTTTCTAAACACTTCGGAGTGGATGGACGTCGATTTGGGGTTTAACATAAATTCACAGAAGTGCGTGGGGTTTGAAGACGTAAACCCCAAATAGCCGTCCATGTCGGTGTTTGGTGCCAAGTGCACTATGAGAAAGGGTCTGAAAAAGACCCTCACGCCCTGCTCCTTGACTCCGGCGGATGAGACGACTTCGTTGGAAGTCATCATGGTGCCCATGGACGGGCACATAAATCAATGGGGTGCATCGCAACCCGTTGATTTGTAAGAAAACCGAAAATCACACTTTTCGGTTTTCTTAAGTAAAAAGTCCATGGATGGACTTTTTACGATTCCATCAGATCTGAAACCACAAAACCGGTTGAAACATTTAGG
>JBAPTR010000155.1:0-3824 GCA_049282265.1 Desulfatiglandaceae bacterium
AAATCCTACTTCGGTTTCTCCAAGCTCCCCTTCACCAAGTATATGTGGGCATCCAAGATGTTCGACGCAAAAGCACAGCAGGAACTTATCGATGGCCTCCATTTATGGCTGGAAACACGCGGTATCGCTTTTCTTTACGGCCCTCCCGGTGTCGGGAAAAGCATCAGCCTCAGACGCTTTAAAGACGATATTGATGATCGTCGCTTCGAAGTCTTTTATCTCTTCAATCTCCGCATTACCCCCACAGGATTCCTCAGGAGCCTCTGTCGTATCCTTACCTTGCCTGTGCTTTATCACCAGGCGGATCTCTTTGATGCCATCAGCGCATTCCTGGCTCAATATGAAGAGCGGACCGGGAAACACCCCATTATCATCTTTGACGACGGAGACGGCCTGTCAGATCAGCTTCTCGAGTTGCTCAGGTTGCTTGCCAATTTTGTCATGGATTCCGAAGACAGGTTCTCTTTTATCCTCTCGGGGTCTCAACGACTCGCCCTGCGCATCAGAGAACCTCAAAATGAACCCCTCAGGCAGCGTATCACTTTCTCCCATAATCTTCGAGGGTTTACCATAGAAGACGCCCGTAACTATATCCACTTCCATCTGGAACGTGCCGAGGGGCCCAAAGAACTGCTCACCGACAACGCCATCCAGACGATCTTTCACCTGGCAAAGGGTATCCCGAGGGCCATGAATCAGCTGGCGATCCAGGCACTCATCAGGGCCGCCGTCCAGGGCGTTGATACCATAGATGAAAACTTCCTCAAACAGCACGTCATCAATGACTCCATCTTCGACAACAAACTCGGTGACACATGATCATGAAAGAAAGCCATGGACCTCTTTACACATGAGGAAATCGAAGAAATCGTTGTAATGGAAAGGCTTCATCTCTATAACAGGGGCCTCTCTTATGGAGCTCAAGCCATCTCAGAGGTCCTGGAGCTGAAAGGAATCCGACCATTGCCCTCCATCAGCACCATCAACCGCATCCTCTCCCGAAATTGCCTCACCCATCGCCGCACCGGCTATTATCCCGAGGATTATATTGGGGACTGATTATGGGATGGTTTCTCAGGCCGAATGCGGGAAACTATACAGCAGGCAATCCCACCCTTTTTACCGGGAATCTATCCTGGGATTTTACTGGGACCATAAGCTGGGACAAGACACTTTTCCTTGCCACTCAAATATAAGTAGTCGATTGGTCGATGAGAAAGCTGATTGATCCGACCATCTTGATCAGTTTGTTCCTTGTCCATAGTCTTTCCTTGTATTAGTTGGTACGGGTTATGGAGGGGCGTGATGGCTGCGGATAAAGAGCCATCAAACGATACACTTCCGGGGGCATGTCTATGGAGACAGGCAGCCCGATCTCCTTCGCTTCATCGGGAAAGATAGGATAGTCGTGCGTTACGTATCCGCCTACTAGCCGATTCAGTATCTTCTTCAATCGCTCAGGGTTCGTGTGATCGGCGAGAAGAGACGTGACTATGTTCTTGACCTGCCGAATGGATTTTTTCGCCTGGTCGATGAGAACGACAGTCGAGTCATCTATTTTATCCCATTTCTTAAACTCGGGAATCTCTGCCAGGGCGACGGCGGGCAGCGCATTTTTATCCTGAACAAGCTGGGGATCTACGGGTCCAATAATCGCGTCCTTGTCCATGACGATCTTATCGGCTCCAAGAGCTATCAATGTACCGCCGCTCATTGCATAGTGGGGAATAAAGACCGTGACCTTTCCTTCGTGCTCCTTGAGGGCTTTTGCGATCTGGTAGGCGGAAAAGAGGATGCCACCAGGAGTATGAATTACCATATCTATGGGTTTTCCAGGCGGGACGCTTCGGATTGCCCGCAAGATGGATTCAGCGTCTTCCACCTTGATATACTGCTTTACGGGTATGCCGAGGAGCCCCACGGTTTCCTGCCGATGGACCATGGTAATGACGACTGAGCCCCGCATGTCAGCCATGTGCCTCGCGACATCCTTGCGGTCTTTTTCCAATATTCGCTGTTTTGCAATCCCGAGGAAAAATGCCATCAGAACGCACACCACCAGAATCGTCTTGACGACCGTGAAAGCTGAGACGGCCTTTTGCGCTGTCCTCCGTAGCTTTTGTTTCTTGTTTGGGTTGGTCGTTTCTTTGATCGCGTCATAGAAAGTCTTGCCGGTTTTGAGGGCTGTAACGCTTTTCAAGAATGACATATAGAGCTTCCTGAAAAGGCCCGGGTCTGCAAATTCCACACCAACGCAATCCTTTCCTTTGCCGGTGTGTTTCACGATCCCCTTGGCGCTGATGGTCTTGTCTCCAGGGAGATTGAATCTAAGGTTCAATTCAGTACCTTTGAGTGGCGGGTCCGACATGACAATCAGACAACCTTTTTCGCTCAGATTGCGGGTGACAAAATAGTCGTCTTTTTGTTCAACAAAGACCAGGACCTGGTGATCGATTCTATCTGATTGTCTTGAATTTTCTCTGCCTTTCATATCGCTCCTGTTGTTCGTTTTTAATCATGGTAAAACGAATTGAGAAAATTGAGAAAATTGCCCATCAAGGCGGAGACCCGCTGCAAATCAGGTCACGCCCCGCGTCATGGACAAGCTGCAGCGTAGTAGCGGCCTGGCTAAAATAGTTTGTACATTGGCAATCTTTGATCAATACCTCCCCGGCATTGACCGGGCAAACGCCGTTATCGCATGCCCTGAGGATTTCTTCATAGGTATTGACGGAAGTTCGGTAGTCCGCCGTCGTTCCGGTAAGGGATGCCTGAGTATCCTGCACGGGGACGCTTACTACGCATGACTTTTCGCACCTTTCCACATCCTCACGAGGCGGAAGCGAAATGGAGTTGTTCGTGGTAACGCCCGTATCGGGATTGAAGTCCTGGAAGGTGAGGGTACTGCCGTTGTCACTCAGGGAATCCTGTATATGCCCTGCCCTCTGCTGTGCCTTGGTGAAATCAAATACCTCGTTGGTTTTACAGGTATAGGTTCGATGGATATTCCACCAGACATCGGTTCCTGACTCCAGAACTCCGCTGTCTGCGTCCTCTTTATAGGTAAGATTGCTTCCCTCAGCGCAGAAGGTCCAATTCAGCCCAGTATTAGGTGATTGCTCCTGTTCGCAATTGCCGAGAGGAGTTAGCCCTGTGGGGTTATAATTTCGGTATGTATAGACGCACCCACCGTCATTGTAGTCGCAGACCGTTTCCTCCATCATGGTGCAATCAGTGAGATCAAGGGCCGCACAACTGCCGGTAGTGGAGGCTCCGGGATCGTCTCTTACTCCGATAATCAGATTACCCTGGGTCGTCAGGGTATATCGGTCAATATTGTCAACGGTGAAGGCCCTTATGTGCCAGTATTGATGGGTCGAATCGTTCCCGGAACCATAGCAGCCAGGGTTCCCGCCACTATCGGTCCGTTGAACGAATTGATAGGAATGAACATCAATTGTCCCGGGAGGAGAAAAACATCCACTCATACCGGATATCGGGTCGGTATAAGGAATACAGACTCCTGTCGCTACAATGGAGTGAACAATATTTCCCAGATGCGATAGATTTAGGTTCTGACACCCACTCCAGCCGTCACCAAGGATCCATACATCCCTGCATGCACCGGTATTGGTCGCCCAAAAGCACTCTTTTGAGCTTCCATCTGAATCATATCCCACATAGAAGGTCACATCATACCCGACCATTTCCATCTGTGGAGTAAGCTGGACCTGCCGTTTGATTGAGCACTCCTTGGTCGTGTACTGATTCCCGATATTGTTGTTCAAGACATTGAGCCGGGAATACATACTGTTCGGGTCTCC
>JBAPTR010000156.1:0-62248 GCA_049282265.1 Desulfatiglandaceae bacterium
CACCGCCCAATGAGTACAGGGGGCAGACTGTTGAGTTTGGGCTGGGGTCGGACCCAACGTCGCAGGCATCTGATTTAAATGACTTCTGACACATCAGGGGATTATGGGCTGGACGAGCAACCGAAATTGCTATTGCATGCAGCCCCGTGGAAAGCGGGACAATTTAGTTGCCGTTATGATAATCAGTGGAGAATGGGACTCTCTCTTAGAATTCAATAACTCAAATGATCTGTAAAAGCTGGGGCTTGACCCTACAAATCTCCGAGGGAAGTTCGGATTTCCCCTGGCACTTATGACTAATTTGGGTTATCCTTCACTCGAACAATCTTCATGTATTGTTATGGCAGTCATAAGAGAATGAGGGATATTTAAAGCCCCGGATCAGCCCGAAATCTCTTCACCTGAAAGTGATTTCCGAAAAATTTTCCTTTGATCTTGATTTAATGCCTGTAAAACCGGTGGTGCTTCACGGGGACAGGGGATATAGCCGAAAAGGATCCACACCCGAAAGAGCGAGTTGCTACTATTCCTTGACCCGGATCGATTGACGTCAGGGCCCTGTCCTGGATGGATCATGAATTCAGCACCGTGCCGCTGGAACCCGGCATCGTTGGAGGGGACCGGTTCGGCCTCCAGCTCTCCGACAACACGGAAATCATGATCTATATCTTGCGGGAAAAAGACGGCGGGTGGCATCCTGCGTCCAGCGGTACCTACGTCCGTTCCGACAGGAAAACAAAACATTTATCCATTCATGATATTAAAGCGATGAATACGGAAACGTGGAAAAGCCTCAACTCCGGGGCGGTTTACCCGGTCCGCTGGACGCTCAGGATTTTGTCGCCGGCAATGGACCTCTTTGTCGCCGCCAACCTGGCAGATCAGGAAATGAGAACCTGGAAAAGCACCGGAGTGACTTACCGGGAAGGGAGCGTGTCTGTTCACGGCATTAAAAAAGGCCGCCGGGTAAACAAACAAGGATATATGGAGCTGACAGGGTATGCCAAGCCCTTTGAAGCCCTTGATGAAAAATAGCAATGAAAAATAGTAATGTTGACAAACATGAGGCATTTATTTAGTTTTGAAAGGCATGTTTCTTTTGAATATGTCAGAGATCCCTGACTATACTGGTAAATCATCCAATAGGAATAATGGAGTGATGGCTCACTGCATGATAGCAGCTTGATAATATATAGGTTCATTTTGATATTCATAAATTGACAATATTCCCATTTTCCTCATTATTCCAATACGCCAGTAATCCAGTGTTCCAATCATTTGCAATGAGACGTTAATCACACTCCTATGGGATGAAACCAAAAACGGGCGCTCTGGCCCCGGATTCTTTGATAGTATCAAAGTAATAGAACGCATCTAAACATGAGGTTGCCGTCATGATATCAACATTTGATCCTGTCTTATTGGCCCGCATTCAGTTTGCCTTTACCATCTCGTTTCATATTATCTTTCCGGCCTTTACCATCGGTCTGGCAAGCTGGCTGGCGGTGCTGGAATGGCGATGGCTGAGAACCCACAATAAGGTCTATGAAGACATCTACCGCATGTGGGTCAAAATATTTGCCGTCACATTCGGCATGGGCGTGGTGTCCGGCGTCGTGATGTCCTTTCAGTTCGGCACCAACTGGTCGGTCTTTGCCGATCGGGCCGGTAATGTGTTGGGACCGCTTTTGGGTTACGAAGTGCTCACCGCCTTTTTTCTCGAAGCCTCATTTTTGGGGGTGATGCTCTTTGGTTGGAATCGCGTGGGCCGAAAAATGCATTTTGCCGCCACCCTCATCGTTGCCGTGGGCACCCTGGTTTCGGCGTTTTGGATTCTTTCGGCCAATAGCTGGATGCAGACCCCCCAGGGCTTCCGGGTGGGAGACAACGGCCTGTTGTATCCCACCAACTGGATTAAAGTCATATTCAATCCCTCTTTTCCGTATCGTTTTTTCCACATGGTCATTGCATCCTACTTAACCACGGCCTTTGTGGTTGGCGGGATTGCGGCGTATTATCTCCGGTGCAACCGACATATCAAACAGGCCAGGGTCATGCTGGGAATGGCCATGATTATGGCGATTTTCGTCACCCCCATTCAGGTGGTGCTGGGCGATATGCACGGCCTGAATACATTGAAGCACCAGCCGGCCAAAATATCTGCCATAGAGGGTATCTGGAATACGGAACGCGGCGCTGCTTTGAGACTGTTCGGATGGCCGGATCAAGCGGAAGAAAAAACCAAATACGCCATAGAAATTCCCAAGTTGTCGAGTCTGATTTTAACGCATAGCCTCAACGGCGAGGTTAAGGGCTTAAAAGAATGGCCAAGAGATGACCGCCCGCCCGCTGTCTGGGTGTTCTGGTCATTTCGGATCATGGTCGGCCTCGGCATTTTGATGCTTTTTACCGGTGTGTCGGCTGTAATTCTTTTCTTTCGTAAACAACTTTTCAACAAACCATGGTTTCAACGCTGGTGCATGGCCATGACACCGGTGGGATTCGCTGCCGTGCTTGTCGGCTGGGCTGTCACGGAAATCGGCCGGCAGCCGTATGTCGTATATGGTGTTGTCCGAACCGCGAAAGCCGCATCGCCGGTGATGGGATCTCAACTGGCACTGTCTCTTTGCGCGTTTATCGTCACGTATGTTTTTATTTTTGGTGCGGGAAGTTATTACATCATCAGGTTGATCGGAAAGGGACCGGGTGATTCGGAGAAAACAAACAGCATAGACGACCTGAAAACGCCGCCGTTTTTTAGGAATCCGGCTTCCGAAGAAGGAGGAGAGCATGTTTAATTTTGCTGAGTTCCTGGATTTGCCGCTGATATGGTACGGCCTCATCGCCACGGCCATTTTTTTGTATGTCCTGCTGGACGGATTCGACCTGGGGGTGGGCATCCTCTTTCCTTTTGCACCCACAGACAGTTGCCGGGATCGCATGATGAACTCCGTTGCTCCTTTCTGGGACGGCAACGAAACATGGCTGGTCCTGGGCGGCGGCGGGCTGTTTGCCGCCTTTCCCCTGGCATACGCGATAATAATGCCGGCACTTTATATGCCTGTCATCCTGATGTTGCTCGGGTTGATCTTCAGAGGTGTTGCGTTCGAGTTCCGGTTCAAGGCCACCGGCAGATCGCGAAGATTCTGGGATTATTCTTTTCATTTCGGATCTCTTGTGGCGGCGTTCACACAGGGGATGATATTGGGCGCATTTGTCCGGGGGATCAAGGTTCAGGGTCGAAGTTATGCCGGCGGCGCCTTTGACTGGCTCAATGCTTACAGTGTCATGGTGGGTATGGCGCTGGTGTTTGGCTATGCATTGTTAGGCGCCACTTGGCTGCTCATGAAGACGGACGGCATCACCCATATCTGGGCGCGAAAATGCGCGAAATATGTGCTGGGTTATGTGGCCATATTCATAGGGATCGTCAGCATCAGCATGCCCGCGATGAACGCCGGTGTCAAAGCGCTGTGGTTTAGCACACCGAATATTTTTTATCTCTTGCCGATCCCCGTGTTCACCGCCGTGATGTTTGTGATGAACTGGCGGAACCTTCATAAAGGACGGGAATATTCTCCCTTTTTCCTGAGCATCGGTATATTTCTGGCAGGTTACCTGGGATTGGGAATCAGTTTGTTTCCCTGGCTGGTCCCGTTCGCCGTGTCTTTTCGTCAGGCCGCGGCCGCGCCGGAATCCCAGTCGCTGCTGCTGGTCGGTACCGCCGTGCTGCTTCCCGTGATTCTGGGTTATGTGGCATACTGTTATTATGTGTTCAGAGGGAAGACATCCGATGAAACCCTCTACTAAATGAAATGAAAAAAGCAAATTAAAAAAGTACGACATCCCCCGGGTTGTTTAATTTTGATTGAATCAGCAATGATTGTTTTTTTCTCTGGCAATGCTTTCCCAACGATTATGACGAATTCGTGGAATAAGAGACGTTTGTCAGATTATAAGTTGAGTTTCGATATGAGATCAGAAACTTATAAACTGCCGAACGTTACCCACAAAGGGATAAATCGAAGGGTTTGACCTTGTGGACGGCATCGGGTTTCCATCGGGGTTTATCGTTTTTGTCCAGGAGTCGGGCGCGGACCCCTTCCCGATAATCCGGGTGGTTGATGATAAACCGGGCGGCCTTGCGGTCGGCATGAAAGACCTCGTCCAGGGGTTGCCCATCGTTGTGACGCAGGAGCATGAGGGTGAGCACGAGGGCCGTGGGAGATCGTTCGGAAAGACGCTCGAAAACCCCTTCGCAGAGTTCATGTTCCAACCGGCATTGGGACAGGGATGACAGCATTTCAGAAAGGGAGTTCTTGCCTGAAAAATAGGTGTCAACCCACGCATCCATGGCGGATTTCCGCGGTATGTCACGTTGAGACAATGGCTCAATGAGGGCGCTGAGCTCGTGAACAGCCTCGGATTTTACGCGGGAAAGTTGAGCGGCGTGTCCTTTCAGAATCCGGACCACACTCGAGAGCTTGCTGCTCGGAATCAAATGGGTTGCCAGCCCCAGCCGGACACACTCCGAGCCCACCATTTCATAGCCCGTCAGCGCCAGAAATTCGGGATAGCCTCGAGGGCATTTGGTGAAAAGCCAGCCTGTCGCGCCCACATCCGGGAAAAAGCCGATGCGGGTTTCGGGCATGGCCATGCGCGTGGTTTCGGTGGCCACCACGATATCAGAACCGGCCGCCAGGCCCAGTCCGCCTCCCATGGTGATCCCGTCGACAAGAGCGACGACGGGTTTGGGAAAACGATGGATGAGAAGATCCAGACCATATTCCTCTTCAAAAAACAGCAGGGCCCGCTCCTGGATATCCTCCTCGACGGCTTCGGTGAGTGCCTTGATGTCCCCTCCCGCACAGAAACCCTTTTCACCATTTCCCTGCATGAGGATGCATTTTATTCGGGAAGCCGCTTCCGCCTCTTCAAAGGCCCTTTTGATGAGGCGAACCATTTCCAGGTCAAGACTGTTGATCACTCGGGGACGGTTGAGAATAATCCTCATCAGGTGACCTTCTTGCCGGACGATTACCTTGGGACCTTTGGGTAGGGATTTACCTGCCATCCTCCTATTGTGATCAATGGCAGATTTTTTTCAACCTAATTTCTTATGGAATCGTAAGAAGCTGATTTATGCCGCAAACGGCAAACTATGAACAACCAACTGGAACTGAACCTGACAATTTCTTTTCAGACGCTTTCTAAACACTCCGGAGCTTTTTATCTTTTTGAGAAGGCCAGCCGCCCTGGCCCGGTCCGGGCAGCATGAATAAAGAGGTTAAGCCTTGAAACTGGCTCAAGAGAATAATATCGGGGATGACAAAGGGCGGAGGACATGTGCATGTCGTGGCAAGATATCTGCAATCCCACCGTGACCTACTAGACCACAATATCTTGAAGTTGTGCGTGTTTTTTGGTATAGAAAAAATGATCATTCTCGACCAGTAACAGGATATCGGCAGAATGGCTGATCTAGCCGGAATTCAAGGATAAAGCAAGCATCCTATACCGACCGCTGAGTTTGATCAACCTCGGCTGACTCAATATGTTGTGTTTGGCAGAATATCCTAGAGGCTTCTTATCTTCGGTGCCAGTTTCAGATCTGTAAACTATATGACAACAATCAGGTAGTACTCATTTTGTGTCTTTTCGGAAGGATATTCGGGGGATCCAGATGGCCGGCCGGATCAAAAAGGCAGGTCCCGGGCTGAAGGCGCTTCAAGCCGTCCGCGCCTATATCGGGAAGTACCCCTTCACGCGAAAATTCTTCGATCCTGGCCAGGAACTCGATGTGGAAAGCTTCGGCGAACGTTTTCGCGTGCGCTTCTACCGGTTCCAGCCTGAGCTTGTCTATTACATGGACAACAAGATCCGTTTCGGATTTCGGGAAGCGATTCAGCTATGACCGATTCAAGCAAACAGGAAACGGCAGAAAAAGGTATCAGGAACCATAGCCTTGAGTTAAAAGCCGAAAACCTTGACGCCTTGATGTTCGACCTTGACGGAACCTTGATCGACTCAATCCCAACCTATTTCAGAATCACTGCGGCCATGCTCGAAGAAGTCGGCCTTCCCCCGGTACCGCGTGAAACAGTGGCCTCCCTGATCAAGGACGGCCTGTCCGGATTCCACCGCCTGATACCCGAGGAGATGTGGGACAGGAAAGAGGAACTCATCAAGGCCTGTTTTCGTGCCGGAAAGCAGATTTCCGCGCGCCTTTATCCGGATTCGGTTGCCCTGCTCCCGGGAGTTCAGGAGCTTTTCACGCGTTTGTCCAGAGTGGGCATCCGTATCGGCATCGTAACAAGCTCCCACGAGCAATATATCGAAAGGAAGCTTTCGCCCTTGAAGACAGCCGGGATCGACGGCCTTATCGATGCGGTCATCCTGATCGAGAACACAACAGAGAAAAAACCTTCGCCTGAACCCGTCATAGTATGTGCTAGGCGCTTGGGGGTGACCGAAGACAGATCCGTATTCGTGGGGGATGCAGATATTGACATTCTGGCCGGTAAGAGGGCCGGAACGTTCACCGTTGGGGTCTTGACCGGTGTGGACGACTACGAGACCCTCGCCATGAATACTCCCGACATGATCGTCCCCGGAGTCCAGGACCTGCTTCCCCTCTTTTGAGCCGACCCGAAGCCGTTCTATTCCCCGTACCGACCAGCCTTTTCTCTTTTTTCCAGATTAAAGTCATGGGGAGATGCAGGAAGCTCACCTTTCAGCATGGATCTCAGTGCAGCAATATGGCGGTGACCTTCGCCAAGGACGGGTTCAAGCGACCGGACGGCCCGCCCGATCGTCCGGTCCAGTGAAGCCTGGAGACTCGCACGGACCTCTTCGGGCAATGCTTGATATTGTTTCAACAGGTTGCCGATCCAGTTGTCGAGATAGCCCATGTCACGTTCTTCCGTTGGGTATACATACCCTTCAAGGGACCCCGCCGATGATGCGAATTCATAGATCTCTCTGTAAATGTCCATACTATGTTTCCCCCGCAGGAATGCCGGAGCACTTCCCACACGCTGTCCCTATGCAGCAACCACGGTAACAAGATCGCCGTCACCGATTCCCAGTGTCTCTTTGAAGCTGCATGCGGCGATGATTTCAATGACGCGTTTTTCGTGAATCCGCACATCCTCGGCAGGGAGGATCACGGCCCCTGGGATATTGTTCACCGTTACCGTCTTTACCCGCGCTGAGCAGAAAGCGGGGTCATCGGGGACGAGTTCGAAATCAGATTCCCGTAAGAACAAATCCAGATGTTTCAGATCCTCGCCTGCAACCTGGACATTGAGGGTGCCGGGAAAGGGTTTATAGCCCAGCATACGACTGCACTGCTCGACAACCCAGTCCACCTGCGTGAAATAGCTGCCTTTTCCGGCGCCGCTTTGAATGATCCCCCTGATGATTTGATGGTTCATTTCTTCGTACGTTGTCTCCTTGTCCAAGAAAATCGTCACATAGATCCGTTTCCTCTACGAGCGTTCAATAGAAGGCCTTATCAGCCGCCCTCCGATGTCTGATCCCCTCTATTCAGCCCTTACGTCAGAGTACCCCCTCTCCAGATATCAGTCAAGTAACGTAGGGGACCCCAAATCCACCACCTAAGTGGAAAGAGTTGAAGGCAGTTGCGTATGAAGAAGCATTTTTGCACCCACGCACCGTTTTTGTGTCTCAGGCGAAGCCGTTGTGAAAAGCGCTGGTAAAAAAATAAATTGACAGGGGATAGTTCAGCTTGAACCAGGGGAGCCGGAGTCGTATGAGAGATGGGGTAGGCCGCTAACTTCTTCAGTCTCTACATAGCTATGGAAGACATTCCGAATCATAGTTCCACTTGAGATACTTTCTGGTGCGGCATTCGGGTTTGCAAATATAGTAAGCTTGGAATATCATAGAGGCCGCCATTTTTGGGGTACTCTCAATATATCAAGCAGAATGAATTTTTGAAAGAACAAGATCAGACCTTACATATCAACTATGGCCTACTACATAGGGCTTCCTGAAAAAGGAAAAATACATTGCAAAATTAATCGGTTAAGAGTATATTTGGTGATGCAAGGAAGATCAAGCCCAAGTTCTTGGTGCCAAGCCGTTGAAATACCCATGAAGGCACTTGCATCCGGGCAGCTCATTATTGAGTGGCAAAGTGACGGCTTTAACTTCGAGATTGATAAGAAATGATAAATTTACCTCAGAGACATGAACCATCAGGAATTTGATACCATTGTGGTAGGCTCTGGCACTTCCGCCTACTATGCGGTTGACGGTCTCAACAAAGCTGGCCGGAGGGTCGCTATTGTCGACGAACGTCCTTACGGAGGAACCTGCGCTCTGCGTGGATGCCAGCCGAAGAAGTATCTGGTAAGCAACGCTGAGGCAGTGGCCATGGCGAGTCACCTCGTTGGCAGGGGGATCGTGGCCGGGCCGAAAACTGACTGGCAGTCCCTTCAGGCGCTCAAGAAAGCGTTTCTTGACGGTCGATCCGAAGCTGAAGTAAAGGCCTGGCAGGAAGCGGGAGTCACCACCTTTCACGGTCGAGCCGTCATGTCCAGTGAGGATGAGGTGACCGTCGGCCATAATCGGTTGAAGGCGCAGCACGTCGTCCTGGCAACTGGTGCCACTCCTCGACGCTCCGAGATTCCTGGCGCCGAGCACGTTCGCGATAGCGAGCATTTCCTGAATCTGCCCGACCTTCCGAATCGAATCGTGTTTATTGGTGGTGGCTACATTTCGTTCGAATTCGCTCACATCGCGATTCATGCTGGTGCGGAAAAGGTTACCATTCTGCATCGCTCCTCCCGGCCATTGAAAGCCTTCGATCAGGACATCGTAAAAACCGTCCTTAAAGCCAGCGAAGCAGAGGGAATCAAGGTCGTGCTCAATGAGTCACCGAGATCTGTTGAATCCGCCGAAAACGGATTGATCATTCAAGGTTCTAAAGGGGCGGTTTACGAGGCAGATCTCATCATCGAAGCGACAGGTCGGGTTCCCAACCTGAGTGTTTTAAAAGGCGGCTACGGCAAAGTTGATAGTTCGACGCGTGGTGTCATTGTGAATGAATTCCTCCAAAGCGTCTCCAATCCGAGGGTCTATGCCGTCGGCGACTGTGCTGCAACCGACTATATGCTGGCTCCCGTGGCCGATGAGGAAGGAAAAACAGCCGCTCGCAACATCCTCGAAGGCAATATCAAGACGATCGATTATTCCGTGATACCAAGCGTGGTCTTTACAATACCGAGCATCGGATCGGTTGGATTGACAGAGGAGCAAGCGAAGCAGCAAGAGCTTGATTTTCGTGTCAACCATGGAATGACGACAAACTGGCCCTCTTCGAAACGCATCGGAGAAGAACACGGCACTTACAAGATTCTCATCGACAATCAAACAAACGAGATCCTGGGCGCGCATATCGCCCGACATAACTCTTGCGAAGCGATCAATGTATTGGCTCTCGCGATGAAACACAAGATCAAAGCTCCCGAGCTGGCCGAATTCATGTGGGCCTACCCGACCATTACGTCCGATTTGAAGTACATGGTGAAATAACAGAAAGCCTTAAACAAGACGTCTAAACGAAGGCTGGGGGAGGTAGAAAGCCAATTCCACCGCGAAAGATTTTTGAAGCCATACTTTATGTACTCCGAACAGGCTGTCAGTGGAAAGCATTGCCCAAGGAACGCTTTGGTAGCCCAAGCGCGATTCATACCCACTTCATGCACTGGATGCACGCTGGGTTTTTCGTAGCGCTTTGGCGTGCAGGGCTTGCCGAATACGATGAGATGGAAAGTATTGCCTGGAGTTGGCAAAGTATCGATGGTGCTTTGGTCAAAGCACCTCTGGCGCTCCAAGCAGTTGGTCGTAACCCGACCGATAGCGGAAAAAAAAGGAAGCAAGCGCCACTTATTAACGGACGGCCGTGGTGTTCCACTATCAATCGTCGTTACCGGGGCCAACAGACATGACGTAAGCCAACTTGAACTTGTAACTGCGATGGGGTCACCCATTGATATTTACTACATAAAGAGCCAGTTGGTTTTCCTGAGAAAGCCCTGAGGGCGACTATAATTAGAGAACGACCCTCCTCTTTGACCCAAGTCAAAAAATAAATATACTGTCCCCGGAATTCCCGCATGAAACCTATGCACGGAATGATCGCATGCCTGCCGGCATATCCGATGGGTTGATTCGGTTGTCCGTCGGTATTGAGCATGTGGATGATATTATCGAAGATATCGATCAGGCTTTGGCATCGGTTTAATCATTTCATAACCTTTTAACTTCCCGTCTTCCCGGAAGGAGTCCCGGCTTCCATTTGAGAATATAGGCGCCGATCGCCAGGACCAGGAAGGCCGAAGCATAAAAAGGACTGTTCAGTCCGACGCCTTCTACCAGAAACCCTAAAAGAACAGGGCCTAAGAGATTGGCAAGGGCGATGACCATAAAACGGATACCCATGCTCAGTCCGGGATGTTCGGGATCCGACAGGTCGGCGACCATCACCATGGAAAGCGGCTGTGTCAGGCCGAATCCGAGTCCGAAAAGACATAAGGCAAGCGCGGTTGAGAAAAAAGATGACAGTCCTGGAATCAGACCGACGCCAAAGGCAACAGCCAGTACAGAGAAGGCCATCATATTCTTGCGGCTGAAGACTTGAAAGATCCTGCCGATAAACGGCCGGATAACGCTCATGGAGGCCGCAAAAATGGAAATGAGAAGGCCCACATCGGCTTCCTCCAGCCCGCGTTTCAAGAGCAGAACAGGCAAAAAGGAAGTCCGGAGGCTCACGGTGAAAATGACACCGAATGTGAAGGCAAGGACGGCCAGCATGCGTGAATCGGAAAAGGCCGTCGCGGCATGCCGCAAATCTCCCATGAGGCTGTATCGGCCCACACGAGGCACCCCCGTGGATTCCCGAACTCCCGACACGATCAGGCCCGCAATGGAGAGCAGCAGCGACACCAAAAAGGCCTCGCGGTATCCGAACCGAGTGGCGATGATCCCTCCCAGCACTGGCCCGAGACTTTGACCGAATGCTGCACTGAAGGTCAGGTAGCCGAATGTGCGCTCACGCTGAAGCGGGGATTCAAGACTTGCGACAAAAGACTGACTGGAGACAATGAGCAGCTGAAATCCCAAGCCTCCTAAGACCTGTGAGGTCATCAGGAAAAAGACGTTGGTGTGTAGGAGCAGCAAAGAGCTTGAAGCGTTACAGAGCACCCCAAGCAAGAGCATCCGCTTCACGCCGAACCTGTCCGTGAATCCGCCGATGGGTACGGAAAGGAACAACGAAAGCAGGCTGAACGCACCGACAATGAGACCAATCAGCGCAGGGGAGGCGCCCAGTTCCTGGGCCTCCAGAGGAACAAGCGGGAAAACCATACCATATCGTACAAAGGTCAAAGAAAAGGCTATTAAGAGCAGGATGATGTTTCTCTGCATATGGCTTCACGTATCCCTTCTCCGCTGCTTACAAAGAGCTTCCACCACGCTCCACATCTCTCTGAATATCGGACCACAAAGAATCAAGGAAGTAGTCACCTAACCCATCGGCCTGTCGTTCATAAAACCGAAAACCGTCCGCAAAGTCCGGGGTTGCCTCTTCAAGGACTTGGACCCTCAATTGAGTTGCCGTCGAACAGCTTCTTTGGCTTGTGCAATATCCAGGAAGTGTGACGTACCTTCGGAGATCCTCTTCTCTCGAGCGCGAAGGACATCTGCGTGCCAGGATGGGGAGGGGATTTTCTCTGGTGTGCCGGCGAGGTCAGCCCAGATTTCTTCGATCGCCTGCAGCTTGTCCTCGATGCTCATTTGTTCCAATGGAATGGTTAAGTGAATGATAATCCTCCAACTATGTTCAAGCGATCAACGATTTAATAGAACCATCGTCAATTATTATGCTTTATCCTCTGCCTTGCAAAGGTGTTTTCCGTATACGAAATTTTTCGCGGCGAATTGGGTTTGAAATTCCTGGGGGCCGGATTTCGGGGCAGCCCATCAATTTTCGCTTGATAAGGATAATAAGACCTTGCTTTTTCGGGAAAAAGCATAGAGAAAGTAGCCTTGTGAGTCAAGAAAAAAGCGCCACAACATATGGTGGTCTCATGCTCTTTAGGGGTTTTTAGGCCGGGAAGTGAAGCACAAGTCTCAATGGGATAATCCGGATCGCAGTAGAGATAATCCCTCCAAAGGCGGATAAACCTCACAGGATAGGACCTGAGAATCCGAATAGTCCATATGGCGGTCGACTGGTGGCGCGTTTGCCCTCTTCAGCGGGGCCTGGCCTTGATATCCCACAGGCCAATATGTTTGAGTATCTTTTTGATCACCTCTTCATCTTCTATGAAACTGATAATTCGATTAGACCGGTCGTCTGGAAAAATCAAAATGTTTTTCCCTTACTTGTACCCCGGCAATGGTTAATCAAATCTTACAAAATACAACGGATTTCTATTTAGATGAAGGCCCTTGACAGACAAGACTTGGGAACGTATAGTGCTGAAGCTACAATGTGACTATGCTGTAGTTATTTTGTAACTGCTTAGGCCCCTTTTTTCAATGAATTGGCGCGAGAAGGCCTTTCTTGCTCCTTTGTGCTAAAAGGAGGAAATCTTGCCCGAATTTCAAATCGAAAATACTGCGTCCGGCTTTGCATCACAGGTACACAGGGAGCCTGGGGCCGAGGCTATTCGCTCATGCTATGCCTGCGGTACGTGCACTGCCGGGTGTCCCGTAAGGCGGGTCAATCTGAAATACAACCCCAGAAAACTCATACGCATGGTCCTGCTGGGAATGCAGGATGAGGTCCTGAAGGGGGAGGAAATCTGGCTTTGTTCAAGCTGTTACACCTGCCAGGAGCGATGTCCCCAGGGGATCAGGATCACGGATACGATCCTTGCCCTCAGGAACCTTGCCGCGAAAGAAGGCCACGCCCCTTCGGGCATCTTCATGCAGGCCAAATTGATCAAGGGCCAGGGAAGGCTTTACGCCCTCGACGAATTTGATGAGAAAAAACGGAAAAAAGCAGGGCTCCCGAGTCTGCCTTCCCAGGTGGAAGGGGCCATCAAGCTTGTGGAAGAATAGGAATGAAATACGCCCTTTTTCTTGGTTGCACCATACCTGCCAGATCACGAAACTACGAGATGTCCGCGAGAGGGGTCGCCGGGAGGCTGGGTCTTGACCTGGTTGATATCCCGGATTTTTCCTGCTGCGGATTTCCCCTCAAGTCCTCTGACGGAAAAAAGGCCGGCCTGCTGGCGGCTAGAAACCTGGCCCTTGCCGAGTCGAAAGGCCTTTCCATCTGCACCCTGTGCAGTGCCTGCACATCCATGCTGGCTGAAGAGGCCCACCGTCTGGGACGGGATAGTGCCCTGCTGGACGAGACAAACAGAGAACTCGCGAAGGTCGGCCTTTCGTACGGCGGGGATGTGAAGGTCAAGCACTTTGCCAGGGTCCTGCTGGATGAGGTGGGATTGGACCGCATCAGGGAGGCGGTGAGCGTGAATTTGAAGGACCTGGCCGTGGCCACCCACTACGGCTGCCACTACCTGAAACCCTCCGAGATCTACGAAGAAGGGGAAGACCCCGAAAACCCTTCTTCACTGGAGGAAATCATGGAGGCCGTGGGAGCCAGATCCGTGCCCTACGATCGGCAGAAGGACTGTTGCGGGGGTGCCGTCCTGGTGGCCCATGAGCAGACGGCCCTTGAAATGGCCAAACAGAAACTGGACCGCGTGAAGGCGGCCGGTGCCCGGGCAATGAACGTGGTCTGTCCCTTTTGCAGCGTCATGTACGATGACAACCAGAAGAGCATAGAAGGCCGGTTTGATGTGAGCTACGAGATACCGGTCCTGTTCCTTCCCCAGATTATGGGACTGGCCATGGGTTTGGGCCGGAAGGAACTGGGGCTCAACATGAATGTCGTCAAGACAAAGAAACTCACGGAAGAAATTACCGGTGAAAAATAGAGAAAGAATTCTGATTGTGGGGGGAGGAATCGCGGGCCTTACCGCGGCACTGGAACTTGCCAGACAAGGTCTCCCATCCCTGCTCGTGGAGCAAAGGGAACAGGTGGGTGGATGGGCCGGCACCTACACCTGCAAGGCGGTGGACGGTCGTTGCCAGAAATGCGGGGTCTGCCTGGTCACGGATGCCGTCAAGGAGGTTCAGGAAACCCGGGAGATTGAAATATCGCTTCAGACCTCCGTGTTGGACCTCCGCAGAGACGGGGGCGCTTTCCTGGGCCGGTTCAAAAAAGGGGAAGGGGAGACGTCCGGTCGGTTTTCGGCCGTCATGCTCTGCCACGGGTTTGAACCCTTTGATCCGAGACAGAAATCCAACCTGGGTTACGGCCGGATCTCGAACCTGGTGACAGGCCAGGAACTCGAAGAGATGCTGAAGGAGAAGGGCGGACCGGTCAGGCCCTCTGATGGGAAATCTCCCCGTGACCTGGCCTTCGTGCAGTGTGTAGGCAGCAGAAACCCTTCCCTGGGGCGCGGCTACTGTTCCCAGGTCTGCTGCGGGTATGCCCTGCGCATGGCCAAGCAGATCAAGGCCAATCACCCGGCCACACGCATCACCTTTTTTTATATGGACATTCAGACCTTCGGGCGGGATTTCCCAAGGCTTTTTTTCGAACTCAGAGACGACATCTACTGGATCAGGGAAATCCCGGGGGATTTCTACCAGGCTGAAGGAGAGCGCGTGGGTGTCACTGTGGAGGATGAAGGGGAAATCGAGGATTTGGCATTTGACCTCATGGTCCTGTCCGTTGGAATGGGACCTTCAGATAACGAAAGGGCGTTTGAAGAATGGCTGGACCTCCGCAGGGGCCAGGAGGGTTTCCTGGTCTCCCCCGGAGAAGGCGGTATTTTCCTGGCCGGTAGCGCCAGCGGCCCGATGACTATCCCCCACACCATTGCCCATACGAAGGCGACCGTGAGTCAAGTGACGGATTACCTGGAGGAACGGGTATGAAGGGTCTGCCTCCTCAAAAATGTGTAGTGGTCCTGGGCGACGGGGAAACCGCCTGTCAATTGAGCGAGCGATTGGTAAAGGAAGGCTTTCCCGTCCTCCTGCTTTTTACAGAGACAAGGGCGAATGTGAAGATACCTGAAGGGCCTGAATGTCTCAGAGGGGCGAGGGTTGTTTCCATGACGGGCCAGGTCGGTGATTTCACCCTTGCCCTTGATCTGGAAGATGAAAGGATTGAACGCTCTATCGGCTTCGCGGTGATCGCCTATGAATCCGTCCGTGAACCCGTATACGATATCCTGGGCGAACCGGGTCATGAACGCGTCTGGACCCTTTCCAGGGCGGAAGCGGCAATCGAGGAAACAGGCCCTCCCCCCGGGGTGAAGCGCGTCATCCTACTGGACAGGCTGGACGGCCTGAACACAACCGCAGGGAGCGAACGTCTCCTGAGCCTTATCGCACACCTCCAGGAGGAGTACGAAATCGCATGCTGCCTCATTACCTGCCAGGTCAAGGTGGCATCCATGGGGCTCGAGATGCTTTATGGGCGTGTGAGGGACGGCGGATGTTTCGTTGCCAGGACCGACCTGCTGGCCGTGGGACTGGAACCAGGAGCGGTGAAAGTTCGATTTGATGATGTGGTCCTGGATGAGGACCTGAACACGTCAGCGGATCTGTTGGTGGTCGGAGAATCTGAGCGGCCGGCCCCGGTCCTGCAGCAGCTCGGCACCGCGTTCGGACTTGAAACAGGCCCTGGGGGTTACCTCCAGTCGGATAACCTTCTGAGATCAACCTGTCTCACCAACCGGCGGGGAGTTCTTGTGGCCAACGGCAGCGCATGTGGGATGAACGCCTGGGAAAGTTCCCAGAGTATCTCAGCCGTGGTGGAGGAAATTTCAGGTCTTTCCAAGTGGATCGTTGACCAGGGCCCGGTCGAGCAGATCCTTTATGACAGGGATCTTTGCGCCACATGCCTGACCTGCTTCCGGGTCTGCCCGCACGGGGCCATCCATTTTACCGATAAACCCCATTTTTTCCCCCTTGCCTGCCAGAGATGCGGGATCTGCACCAGCCTGTGTCCCGGGGAGGCCATCGAACTCTCCGGTGCAGAAAAATTCCTGTACCAGAGCCGGATTTTTCCGGAAGAGAACGGGAAAGGAGAATCTCCCCGTATTACAGGATTTGTGTGTCAGAGATCCGCCGATCTGGTGCGCCGGAATGGTCATGAAAATGACAGTGTCCTGGGTGGTGTGAACTGGGTGGAGGTCCCCTGCGCAGGGACGTTGAGGACCCAGTACCTTCTTGAACTCCTCGGCAGAAGGCAAGGAGCGGACGGTGTGGTAGTGGTTTCGTGTCACAGAGACAATTGCCGGTCCGGTGACGGGACCGTGAGGGCCGTCGATATGGTGCACCGGGTCAAAGGCCTTCTGAAGACCCTGGAGATGGATGAGCGAGTGGTGACACACATTCCCCTTGCCCCCAACGAGGGAAATCGCCTCAGGCGGGAAATCGCCCTTTTTCGCGAGGAATTGAACCTGAAGAGTTGAAAGCTGAACCCCAGTCGACATGAGATTTGCTCAAAGACTTCCAACGAAGTCGTCTCATCCGCCGGAGTCAAGGAGCAGGGCGTGAGACTCTTTTTCAGACCCTTTCTCATAGTGCACTTGGCACCACACACCGACATGGACGGCTATTTGGGGTTTATGCCTCCCAAACCCCACGCGCTTCTATGAATTTATGCTAAACCCCAAATAGCCGTCCATCCCCTCCGAAGTGTTTAGAAAGCGTCTGAAAAGGAGTGTCAGGTTCGGCTCCTCTTCGTACCTCATAGGCTGCCGCTCGCGGCATAAACCTTGCTTCTTAGGAGAGCAGCATCTGGATTTGGGTGAGAAAAAAAAGTGAGAAAAAAAAGACTTGACAGACCCTCTTGATTAGTAGATCGTGATTAATAGTAAAGTTAGTAAAGTACAAAAAGGGCACGAAGACCATGACTCATAACCTGGTGAACAACGTTATCGGCATTATCAGCGCGGCGGGGGTACTCCTATCCTTGCTGCTTCTCGTCGTCGTGAGACTGAAACGTCCCGGCCTGATAATGACCTAGTTTCCCAGTAAGTTCTTCAAAATCCGTTATCAGGCCAGACCTGGTAACGGATTTTTTTTGGCAAAAAGTGAGGGGAGAGGCGCGATGCAGGAAAAGATCATCCTTTATGACACCACATTGCGGGACGGAACCCAAGGAGAACATGTGAGCCTTTCAGCCGATGACAAGCTCAGGATCGTGAAAAAGCTGGACGCCTTCGGCATCCCCTATGTGGAGGGTGGCTGGCCCGGTTCCAATCCCAAGGACGCCAGGTTTTTCGAAATGGCGAAGACCTTGAACCTCGAGAACACCAGGCTCACGGCCTTCGGGAGCACCAGACGGCCGGGGACATCCCCTGAGAAGGATGAAAATATCAAGGGGCTCCTGAGGACGGATACGAAAACCGTGACTGTTTTCGGTAAGAGCTGGGACCTGCATGCCACTGAGATCCTGCGGGTGGAGTTGACGGAAAACCTGGCCATGATCGAAGAAACAGTAGCCTATTTGAAGGAACAGGGTCGCGAAGTGATCTATGATGCGGAACACTTTTTTGACGGGTACAAGCGAAACCCTTCCTATGCCACGGAGACGCTGGAGGCCGCTGGACGGGCCGGCGCGGATGCCATTGTCCTCTGTGATACCAACGGCGGCAGTATGCCCGGTGAGATCGGAGAAATCCTCGGGAAGGTCCTGCCGGACCTCAAACCCCGCATCGGTATCCACGCGCACAACGACTGCGGACTAGCCCTGGCCAATACTCTGACGGCGGTACAGTCGGGCGCTACCATCGTTCAGGGAACGATCAACGGATATGGCGAAAGATGCGGGAATGTGGACCTGATTGCCGTTATCGGGAACCTGCAACTCAAGATGGGATACCCATGCATCGAGGAGAAAAAACTGGGCCAGCTGACCGAACTTTCGCGCTTTGTCAGCGAAGTGGCCAATGTCCCGCCTTTGAATCAAAGTCCCTTTGTGGGAAAGAGCGCCTTCGCCCACAAAGGGGGGGTCCACGTCAGTGCCATCATGAAGAACCCGAAGGCCTACGAGCACATGGATCCTATGGGGGTTGGAAACCGCAGGCGCGTTCTGGTGTCGGACCTCTCGGGCAAGAGCAATATCAAGTACAAGAGCAGAGAAATGGGAATCCGGCTGGGGGGTAATGGCTATGACAGTCAGAAGATTGTGGACGAGATCAAGCGGCTGGAAAACCAGGGGTACCAGTTTGACGCGGCCGAAGGATCCCTTGAACTGCTCATCAAGCGGGTTACGGGGCAGTTTGAAGATCCATTCAACCTGGAATCCTTCAGGGTGACCATCGAGAAAAACCGTTTGGGTGAAAGTAGCTCCCAGGCCACCATCAAGATATCCGTAGGTGAGGAAGAGGAGATCACGGCCGCGGAAGGAGACGGACCCGTGAATGCCCTCGACAATGCCCTTAGAAAGGCCCTGACCAAGTTCTTTCCTGAGATCGAGGAAATGGGCCTGGTGGACTTCAAGGTACGTGTCATCGACGGGGGTGGAGGCACCGCTGCCAAGGTGAGGGTGCAGATCGAGTCAAGGGATTCCCGGGAGATCTGGTCGACAATCGGTGTTTCCGAGAACGTTATTGAAGCCAGCTGGCAGGCACTTGTGGACAGTGTGCAGTACAAACTTTCAAGGGAAATTACCTCTGACAAAAAGAGTTGACAGGTTCAGGGGCTCAGAGTTCGGGGTTTAGGGCTAAGGAAATTTGAGTTCATCAAGGCTAATGAAAAATTCGGGTGAAAGAAAACCATGAAACAGTCAAAGAAGAATGAGGGGTTTTATGCCGCAGATTTCCAGAGAATGGTAAGTCTGCGGCGAACGCTTATGGGATAGCTGCTGATTCCTCGAGGCATAGCGGTTTGTTGATCGGCGAGCTGATGGCGAAACAGGTTTACCGATCGACGATTCAATCATTTGACCACTTGACGAGACTACAGGAGATAATCCCATGAGTGAGAGAGTTATCATATTTGATACAACCCTTCGAGACGGCGAACAGTCACCGGGTGCAAGCATGAATGTGGCAGAGAAAATGCGTCTTGCCGGCCAGTTGGAAAAACTGGGGGTGGATGCCATTGAGGCGGGTTTCCCGGCCGCTTCCACAGGCGATTTCGAGGCGGTGAAGAAGATTGCTGAAAAGGTTCGCGGTCCACAGGTCACGGCCCTCGCCCGCACTACAACGGCGGATATAGACCGGGCCTGGGAGGCCATCAGAGAGGCCACGCATCCCAGGATTCACACCTTTATAGCCACCTCGGACATACACCTTGAATACAAACTCAAAATGACGCGTGAGCAGGTAATCGACAGGGCTGTGAGTGCCGTGCGTCGCGCGAGGAGCTATACGGAGAATGTGGAATTTTCAGCAGAAGACGGTTCGAGGAGCGATCCGGATTTTCTTTGTCGCGTCTTTGAGGCCGTCATCGAGGCAGGGGCATCCATTGTCAACCTGCCGGATACGGTGGGGTATGCCCTGCCGGATGAGTTTTTCAGCCTCATCAGCCATGTCCGCAACAACACACGGAATATTGAAAAGGCCATCCTGAGCATCCATTGCCACAATGATTTGGGCCTTGCCACGGCAAACACCCTGGCGGGTTTGAGGGCCGGTGCGCGCCAGGCGGAAGTGACCGTGAACGGCATCGGTGAGAGGGCTGGCAATACGTCTCTCGAGGAAGTGGTCATGAGCCTTTATACCCGCAAAGACCAGCTGAACCTGGAGACCGGTATTAACACCAGGGAAATCCAGCCCACGAGCCGGCTGGTGAGCATGGTGACGGGTATCGTGGTGCAGCCGAACAAGGCCGTAGTGGGGGCCAACGCCTTCGCACACGAGGCCGGTATACACCAGGATGGTGTATTAAAAAACAGAATGACCTATGAAATCATGGACCCCGAGACCATCGGTCTTTCCAGAAACCGGCTTGTCCTTGGCAAGCACTCGGGAAAACACGCCATCCGCAAGAAACTTGAAGACCTGGGTTATGATTTGTCCCAGGAAGAGCTGGCCAAATTCTTCCAGAAATTCAAAGGACTGGCGGACAAGCGCAAGGAGATCCTGGATGAGGATATTGACGCCCTCGTGGCGGAAGAGATCCTGAGAGTTCCGGATATCTACGAACTGCTTTACCTGAACGTGGTCAGCGGCACGGTTGCCGTACCCACGGCCACGGTGAAACTGAAAGTAAATGGACAGGAGGCCCAGGGGGCCGGGTTCGGCATAGGTCCCATTGACGCCGCCTTCAATACCATCGCAAAAATGGCCGGGAGCAGATCGAAACTGATGCGTTTTTCGGTCAACGCCATTACCGGCGGCATGGATGCCCAGGGGGAAGTAACGGTTCGGCTGCAGGAAAACGGTCTTCTGGCCCTCGGCAAGGGGACGGACCCTGATATCATCACGGCCAGTGCAAAGGCCTATATCAACGGTTTGAACCGTCTTGAATATATGAAGAAAAATCCAGCGCTCTCTCCAAATGAGAATGCGTTTTGAGGCGTAAGGCAAAGGAGTTAATCGTCAACGTTTAGCGCCATTAGCCGTTGGCCTCGGAACTGCTCTCTTTCCCTAAAATTGAGCTGATGCGTTTATCCCATGACAGTGTAAGACAGACAATAATGGAGGTTTGTAAACCATGCCCATGACCATAACGGAGAAAATCCTGGCGGAACACGCCGACGTGGATTCCGTCAATCCGGGAGATCTGATCCAGGTGGATGTGGATCTGGCCCTGGCCAACGATATAACGGCCCCCATGGCTATCGAGGTGTTTGAAGACCTGGGGACTGAGGATGTGTTTGACCGTGAGAAGATTGCCATGATCCAGGACCACTTCGTCCCCAATAAGGATATCCAGTCGGCGGAACAGGTCAAGATAATGAGGACCTTTGTCCTGGAACACGGGATCAGGCATTTTTTCGAGCTTGGTGAGACAGGGATTGAACACGTGATCCTGCCTGAAAGAGGGCTTATTTCACCGGGCGATCTGGTGATCGGTGCGGACAGCCATACCTGTACCTATGGTGCTATGGGGGCCTTTTCAACAGGCGTTGGGAGTACAGACCTCGGGGTTATCATGGCTACCGGAAAGACCTGGCTGAAGGTACCCGGTTCCATAAGAGTTGTCTTTGAAGGCAAACTTCCCCGATGGGTGGGGGGAAAGGATCTCATCCTCCATACGCTGGGCATCCTGGGGGTTTCGGGAGCGGTGTACCAGTCGCTGGAATTTGCCGGTGAGGGCATTGCCCAACTGTCCATGGCCCATCGCTTCACCATGGCCAACATGGCGGTAGAAGCGGGCGCCAAGAACGGCATTTTCGAACCGGATGATATTACCCGCCGCTACGTGGAGGGTCGATGCGAGAGGCCGGGATCTTTTTATCGAAGTGATCCGGATGCGTCTTACGAGCGCGTTATCCCGATCCAACTGGATAGCCTCGAGCCGCAGGTGGCATTTCCCCATTCCCCGGACAATGTGAGGCCTCTTTCCGCTGTGAAACCCATCAGACTGGACCAGGTCTTTCTGGGATCCTGCACCAACGGCCGCCTGGACGATCTTCGAGAGGCGGCGAGCGTCATCAAGGGGCAAAAGGTGGCAAAGGGGACAAGGTTCATCGTCATTCCGGGATCACCCGCCATTTACCGTAAGGCCATGAAGGAAGGTATCCTGGAGACGTTCATGGAAGCAGGCGCCGTTATCGGCCCTCCCTGCTGCGGGCCTTGCCTGGGAGGACACATGGGTATTTTGGCATCCGGGGAAAAGGCCCTTTCCACGAGCAACAGGAATTTCAAGGGCAGAATGGGACATTCTGAGAGTGAGGTGTACCTGGCGAATCCTTCTGTTGCGGCCGCTTCGGCAGTTCTCGGCAGGATTGGGTCGCCCGCGGAAATATAGCGTTACCCCCATAGGAGGAGAAGAAAATGATAGTGGAAGGAAGAGCCTGGAAATTTGGGGATCATGTGGATACCGACTTGATTATCCCCGCAAGATATCTGAACGTGTCTGACAAGAAAACACTGGCCGGACACTGTTTTGAGGATCTGAGGCCGGATTTCGCTCTAGGGGTCAGGCAGGGGGACATCCTGGTCGCCGGTGTAAATTTCGGCTGTGGGTCTTCGAGAGAACATGCGCCCTGGGCCATTAAGGCGGCGGGGGTAGGTGCCGTTGTGGCGAAAAGCTTTGCAAGGATTTTTTACAGAAGCGCCTTCAACATAGGGCTTCCCATACTTGAATCTGAGG
Source organism: Desulfatiglandaceae bacterium (assembly GCA_049282265.1). Taxonomy (GTDB): domain Bacteria; phylum Desulfobacterota; class DSM-4660; order Desulfatiglandales; family Desulfatiglandaceae; genus CAYUCJ01. The sequence goes on from JBAPTR010000156.1 coordinate 22,333, forward strand.
AGGCGTCTCAGCAGATTGTTGAAGGGGATGCGTTGCAGCTGGATTTTGAAACGGGAGAAATCATGGAACGTCATGGGGAAAAGCGTTTCCTGGCAAGACCGGTGCCCCAGTTCATGCGTTCCATCATAGAAGCGGGCGGCCTGGTGGCATATGTAAAAAAGGCGCAGGGCCAAGGGCTTAAGGCGTAAGGCTAAAACGCAGAATAATTGTGCCGGAAAGTGAATGACTGAACAGGAGATAAAGATGAGAGAACTAACAGGATCTGAGATCCTTCTTGAGACCTTGAAGCAGGAGGGTGTAGACACGATTTTCGGATATCCCGGGGCCGCTGTGATCGATATCTACGACCGGCTCGTAAAAACGGATATCAAACACATTCTGACCCGGCACGAGCAGGGGGCTGTGCATGCGGCCGACGGATATGCACGGGCCTCGGGAAAGGTGGGCGTTTGCCTGGTGACGTCCGGCCCGGGCGCCACCAATACGGTGACTGGAATTGCAACGGCCTATGCAGACTCCATCCCCATCGTCGTGTTCACCGGGCAGGTTCCCAGAACGCTCATCGGGAACGATGCCTTCCAGGAAGTGGACATCGTGGGAATTACTCGGCCCTGCACCAAGCACAACTATCTGGTGATGGACATCGCGGATTTGACCCGGGTTATCAAAGAGGCCTTCCACCTGGCGAAGTCCGGAAGACCGGGACCGGTACTTGTTGATCTTCCAAAAGATATCATGAGCATGAAGGGCAGATATGACCCGGGAAAAGATATCAAGTTGCGCTCTTATCAGCCAACCTATAATCCCCATCTTAAACAACTGGCCAAGGTAGTCACTCTCATCAAGGGGGCCAAAAGGCCCATGATCATGGCAGGGGGCGGGGTGATCCTTTCAAAGGCCTCCGGGGAACTGAGAAAATTTGCCAAAAAGATCGTTGCTCCCGTCACCGCAACGCTCATGGGTCTCGGATGCTTTCCCCCGGAGGATCATTTGTGGCTGGGCATGATAGGCATGCACGGCACGTATCGGGCCAACATGTCCACCGGCGCATGTGATCTTCTCATCGCCATCGGCGTCCGTTTTGACGACAGGGTGACGGGAAAGACCGATGCCTTTGCCTCCCAGGCAAAGATAGTCCACATCGATATCGATCCCACATCCATAAGAAAAAATGTTCCGGTCACCATCCCCGTGGTCGGGGACTGCGGATTGACTCTCGGGATTCTCAATGAGCTCCTGGAAAAGGAAGACCTGAATGGTATCCGGAAGCTGAGAGAGCCGTGGCTGGACAAGATCGAGGGGTGGAAGAACACCAAACCCCTGGCCTATGAGCAGGGGGAAAAGATAAAGCCGCAACACGTCATTGAAACCCTCTACAGGCTGACCGGGGGACGGGCGATCGTGGCGACGGAGGTGGGCCAGAATCAGATGTGGGCGGCCCAGTATTACCATGTGGACAGACCTAACGCCTTTATTACCTCGGGAGGGCTCGGATGCATGGGTTTCGGCCTCCCCGCGGCCATTGGGGCCCAGATTGCCAGACCCGACAGCCTGGTCGTGGATATCGCCGGAGACGGGAGCATACAGATGAATATCCAGGAGATGGCCACCGCGGTACAGTACAAACTCCCTGTCAAAGTGGTGATCCTGAACAACCGGTATCTGGGCATGGTGAGGCAGTGGCAGGAGTTGTTTTATGACCGGTGTTATGCCTGTACCCATATGGACTATGCCCCGGATTTCGTGAAGCTGGCTGAGGCATATGGAGCAGTGGGGCTGCGGGCCACGAAACCGGATGAAGTCGAACGGGTACTTGAAAAGGGACTTGCCCTGGATGGCCCGGTGTTGATGGACTTTCATGTGGAGCCTGAGGAAAACGTTTACCCCATGGTGCCGGCCGGGGCCCCCATCACAGAGATGTTGCTTGTGTAAAGTCCAGATTTTACAATCCCATTAAGGAAATAGGTAAAAGAGATGATTGAAACAAAAAGCGAAAGGCATATACTGTCCATTCTTGTCGAAAACCAGCCCGGGGTCCTGGCGAGGGTGGCCGGGCTCTTCAGCGGAAGGGGTTTCAACATTGAGAGCCTCTGCGTGGCCGAGACCACCGATCCCCTGGTTTCCAGGATGACCCTGATGACAGATGGAGACATGGGCGTGTTGGAACAGATAAAGAAACAGCTCAACAAGCTGGTGAATGTCCTGAAGGTCATTGATTTTGCCGGGGCGGGTTTTGTGCAAAGGGAAATGGCCCTCATCAAGGTGCGGGCGCGACCGGAAAACCGCGCCGAGATTCTGCGTATGGTGGACATTTTCAGGTGCCGGATCGTGGACGTTGGCACAGAGTGTTACACCGTGGAAATGACCGGTGATGAAGGAAAGATCAGTGCTTTCCTGAGCCTGCTCAAGCCCATGGGTATTAAGGAAATTGCAAGGACCGGGGCATTGGCCCTGGCCCGAGAAAAAAATGGTGGGCAAATGTGATTTGTGTGGCCGGTTCAACCGTAAACTGTAAACATTGAAGCAGAAACCTCAAAAACCCGAGAAAAAAGGAGATATTATGGCAAAGATCGATTTTGGTGGCGTGATGGAGGACGTGGTGACCCTTGAAGAATTTCCCCTTGAAAAAGCGCAGGCGGTGTTGAAGGATGAGACTGTTGCCGTACTGGGCTACGGTGTCCAGGGACCGGGTCAGGCCTTGAACCTGCGGGACAACGGCATCAGGGTAATTGTCGGGCAGCGTGAGGGGGGGCGTTCGTGGGAGCATGCGGTAGAGGACGGCTTTGTCCCCGGCCAGACCCTGTTCCCCTTGGAAGAGGCGGCGGAAAGGGGCACCGTCATCCAATACCTGGTATCTGACGCAGGGCAGGTAGCGACCTGGCCCGCCGTAAAATCCCGCCTCGAGAAAGGCAATGCTCTCTATTTTTCACACGGGTTTTCCATCGTATATAAGGATCAGACGGGCATCATTCCCCCTGCTGAAGTGGATGTAATCCTGGTGGCGCCCAAGGGTTCCGGACGAACCGTTCGATCCAATTTTCTGGAGGGAAGCGGGATCAATTCCAGCTACGCCGTTTTCCAGGACGCCACGGGACAGGCCACGGAAAGGACCATGGCGCTTGGAATCGCCATCGGATCCGGATACCTTTTCCCCACCACCTTTGAAAAAGAGGTGCACAGCGATCTGACCGGGGAGCGCGGTGTGTTGATGGGGTGCCTGGCCGGGGTGATGGAGGCACAGTACGACATCCTTCGCAGGCACGGGCACAGCCCGAGCGAGGCCTTTAACGAGACGGTGGAGGAGTTGACCCAGAGCCTGATCAAGCTGGTGGCCGAAAACGGGATGGACTGGATGTTCGGCAACTGCAGTACCACGGCCCAAAGGGGCGCATTGGACTGGAAGGGGAGGTTCAAACAGGCCGTAGAGCCCGTATTCAAGGACCTCTATCAAAGTGTGGTTTCCGGGGAAGAGACGAGGGTCGTGCTCGAGGCCAACAGTGCCCCCGACTACAGGACAGGGCTTGATAAGGAACTGGAAACCATGAGGAATTCGGAAATGTGGAAGGCAGGAGCGGCAGTGCGCGGCCTGAGGCCGGAAAGAAGAGGAAGGTAGGCTAAATCTTTATTAATCCATCCCGGTTTCGGGATGAGAATTGAAAAGGTTATACTGTTTCTCGTGGAAATAGAAACAAGATGTCAGGCAGGATGGGGTATTCCACCGGCGAGGTCGGGGACCTGGCAGCAGAGGCCATTCCGGGGTAAATTCTGAAGCATGGAAGACATAACCATAGCCGCCGTGTGCATGCATTCAGAACCGGGAAGAATTGATGAAAACCTGGCACGCATGGCAGGATTTGTGCGGGAAGGGGCAAATAGGGGCGCCGAACTTGTCTGTTTCCCGGAACTGAGCCTGACGGGGTATTCCCTGGGTCGTGAACCTGGAGCCATCTCCTCGATGGATCTCCAGGAGGCTGTTGCGCTTCTGAGGCCCCTGTCCGCGGGTTCCCACGTGACCCTGATGGCGGGCTTCTGTGAATCGTCCGGTGACGCCGGACCCTTCATAACCCATGTGGTGGTGGGGCCTGAAGGCCTCATCGGGCACCACCGGAAGACCCATCTATCGCCTCATGAGAAAGATCTTTACCAGGCGGGCGAGGCCATCGATACCTTTTCATTTTGTGGAATGACCTGTGGCATTCAGCTCTGTTACGAAACCCACTTCCCCGAGATCAGCACCTCCATGGCCCTTTGCGGGGCCGAGGTCCTCTTTTGCCCTCACGCGTCACCCCGGGGCACCGGGGAGGAAAAGCTGGAAAGCTGGTTGAGGCATCTTCCTGCCAGGGCCTTTGACAATGGCGTTTTTGTAGTGGCATGCAACCAGGTGGGGAAAACGTCAGCCGGGTTTTATTTCCCGGGAGTTGCCGTGGTCATGGATCCCTTTGGACGCTTCGAGACCTCCTACACCGGAGACGAAGAAAGTGCCCTCGTAACTACACTACGATCTGATGTGCTTCGCAAGGTCCGGGAAAATCACATGGCGTATTTTATCCCCCACAGAAGGCCATCCCTTTACAAACCCGCTTGACATCAAAAAGAATCCTGTACTATAAGAAATCAACTCTATATCTCAGGAGGTGTGAACATGGCCGAGTATTGCGTAAATATCTTCTTGAATGAAGAAGAACAGAAGAAAATTGAAGAATTGGGAATGGGGGACCAGGTTCAAGACATAGGAGGGAGAAAAGGGGTCAAGGTCGGCATGAGTAAGAAGGACCTGAAAAAATTGCAGAAGGGCATTTCCGACCTGACGTTCGATTCAGATGATGCGTGTGAATTGCCGGATGAATCGAGAGATCAATTGCTTGATATTATTATTGATTTAAAAACGACTGATGTAATGAAGTTTGCAATTACAAAACTCTATAATCCCCTGGCAGGCAAGTCCCTCAGGAGCAAGAGTAACTGAGGCACAATTCCGAAGGCCTCTTAGGGTTGAAAGGAACATTCCTTAATCAACTCTAAGAAAAGCTCCTGATTTCCTGAGCGTTTTTGGGAAGCGTTGTTGTCACAAAAAAGGCGCGTCGACCGTTTTACGGTTTTTCGCGCCTTTTTTCATTTCCAGCCTTTCGTTCGTTTGGCTACACGCAACCGGTTGGTTTCGGCAAGCCGGCCATTTTACAGGCGCCTTTGCCCGGTCCGCTGGGGAACAGCTCATAGATGTATTTCAGTTTGTAACCGGTGACCTTGGAAAGAATCCGCACCATGGGGGCGATCCCGTTTTTCTTGTAGTATTCCTGAAGCACATTGATGACCTTCCAGTGTTCATCGGTCAGATCTCCGATGCCCTCTGTGCCCTTGACATACATGACCCAATCTTCAGTCCAATTATTGAAATCATCAATGAAACCGTCTTCATCGACATTGAAGGATTTCCCTTCATACTCCACTGTTGGCATACCCTTTTCCCTCCTTTTTTAGCGATCATAAAACCGTATATGGATTTTATCCTTATTCAGGAGTTAATGTATAGGACAAAAAAAAATAGATGTCAATTGTTGTTTTGAGTGATTTAGAAATTTCTGCATGATGATGACTTTGTAGAAAGCTGGTTTATGCCATGTTCGGCAGCCTATCGGGAACGAAGTGGAGGAGAACCTGACACTCTTTTTCAGGCCCTCCTCCTGGTGCAGCAAATAAAATGACTCGCTATGAGGAGCAGGTCGCGACTTCGTTGGAAGCTGGTTTATGCCACTTCGAGGCATCCTATGAGTAACGAACTCAATTAATCAAATGAGTTCGTGGGAAGTCATCATCATGCCTATGGACGTCAGCAAAAAGTCCTGAGGACCGGGTTTTTTGCGATTTCATCATTTTCGTTTCAAGGCCATTTCAAAAAAGGCCCGGGCCCAGGTATCGTTTCCGCCTGCGTGGATGTGGGTATATGTAGCCAGGAGATTTTTCCACACCAGTCCGTCTTTTTCGCCGTCCACCCCGTGTCCCCGCTTGACCCTGAAAGCAAAACGTACTTGTTCCGAAGGGACAGTCAACACGGCCCGAGAATAATGGAACTCATGGCCCATGATACGTGTTCCGATGGGGTAGTAAGGGTTGGTTTCTTGAACCTTCATAATCGTATAGCCATGCCCCTGGGGTTTTTTCTCCAGGAAAAAATTGACGGGCAGGGCACCCACCATTGGGTACGCATTCCCTCCAAGAACCAGAGATTCACCAAGATACATGAACCCGCCGCATTCGGCATAGACCGGGAGCCCTCCATCAATGGCATTTTTCAGAGAGCCCCTGAAGGCCCGGTTATCGGCAAGGGATTGTGCCTGGGTTTCTGGAAATCCCCCGCCAATGAGGAGGGCATCAAGCTCGGGTAGGGAAGGGTCGGAAAGGGCATCAACCTTCACCATTCTGGCCCCCATCTGTTCCAGTTGTTCCAGGTTTTCAGGATAGTAAAACCAGAAGGAGCGGTCCAGGATGTAGCCTATTCTGGGGTGTTGACTTGTGATCCGTGGACTATCAGGGCGAGAAGGCGGGGCGGGAGGCCTCTCCAGCGGGTCTGATTCCCGGGCCAGCCGAAGGATGCGGTCCAGTTGCAGGTTTTTCTGCACAGCGTCCCTGGCCCATCGGATGGCTTTTTCGGAATGGTCTCTTTCCTGAAAGGGTACGAGCCCCATGTGACGCTCAGGAAAAATGTTTCCCTGCAATCTGGGCACCACACCCACCACCGGAATAGAACAGTATTTTTCAACGGCCTTCGTGATCAATGCGATCTGTCTGGGGCCGGCAGCGCGATTGAGTATGACCCCGGCAATATGGAGTTCGGGATCAAACACCTGGCATCCCTTGATGACGGCCGCTACGGTTCTCGTGGACATGGAGACGTCCACGATCAGGATCACAGGGGCCTTGAGGAGCTTGGCTAATTCCGCTGTGCTGCACCGCCCCTCAATATCGAGGCCGTCGAAGAGGCCGCGGTTCCCTTCCATGATGGAAATATCCGCTTTGCGGGAATGAGAGATGAACGAATTGACGATCTGGTCTTCATTCATCAGGAATGAATCCAGGTTGTGGCAGGTTCGACCTGCCGCGAAGCTCAACCATCCCGCGTCGATGAAATCAGGTCCCTTTTTGAATGGTGCTATTTCGTATCCCATCACTCGCCAGGCCGCCATGAGGCCGAGAGTGAGAATCGTCTTCCCTGAGCCTCCTTTGAGAGCCGCCAGGACGATCCTGGGCTGAGTAATCGAAGTCATTGCTGAAATCCTTCCACTGATCTATGCAAAAGACCTTTATCAGACTCTGTCCTCGCTGTCATCTTAAATGACCAAAAAACATGGTGTTTTTCATATTGCACCCCATGCACCCCGCGTCTTCACATCGTCTCTATAAGGTAGCACCCTTTCTCAGCTTTTCATGGAAATCCATGATGAATGGCCTCTGAAATTTACCCAATCCGGATCCCATTTTTTTTATTGACAATGTGCCGGGCTATTGATTATAAGTTAAACGTTAACTATTTGAAAAATAAACTAATTATAATATTCACAAATAGTTACTGGCCATCCTGAAAGAGGGCTTTCAGGATGGTTTCACAAAACACTTGGTTTGTGTGTTTCAGCAAAAGCGATTGTAAACAGCGGATTGAGCTCATTGCTAACTGATTGATGGTTAGCGATGCCATTCAAGAATCGTTGGATCGTGTGTGGACGGGACGGGAGTCGCTCTGCGTATTCGAAATAGTGGCTGAGATGTTTCGGGACCCGGGTAGGCAGACTGAAAAGACTAATTCCATTTTGCATTCAAGATGATAACAAGGCGGAAAGGAGTGGGCGACGCAGCCAACGCCGGTAGCGTTTGAATGCGAATCGGAATAAGAAGGAAAATGGATTTTGTCCAGGGAGGAGGTGAGCGGAGGAATCTTTTTTTTGTTTACTCCTTAGGGAAATACTTTTTAAATTAGCAAAAGGAGGCAGTGATAATGACTTTTGAACCAAAAGAACCACAAAAAGAGCTTAAGTATGACGAGCTTCGGATCTATAAGGATGATGAGCTCAATAACTATACGGATGATGAGCTCAAAAACCTAAAAATCAAACATGACATCCCGGATGTGGATGAGTTGGAAAAAGGACCCTGGCCGAGCTTCGTGGCGGATGCCAAGAGGGAGGCCCTTCACCGCAAGAAACTGGCAGATGACCGGATGCTGATTGACAGGGACGTGGTGGAGGATTTGCTGGGACAACTTCAGGTTTCCTTTGATGATGGTGAGACCCACTGGAAGCACGGCGGTATCGTGGGTGTTTTCGGTTATGGCGGCGGTGTTATTGGCCGCTACTCCGATATGCAGGAAGAATTTCCTTCAGTGGGGCATTTTCACACCTTGCGCGTAAACCAGCCGGCCAGCAAGTTTTATAATTCAGATTATCTCCGTTCGCTTTGTGATCTGTGGGAATATCGTGGGAGCGGCCTTCTGAATATGCATGGGTCCACTGGCGACATCGTTTTTATCGGGACGACAACAGAGCAACTGGAGCCTATCTTCTATGAATTGGGTCATGTGATGCAGCAGGACCTCGGCGGTTCAGGGTCCAATCTCAGGACGCCTTCTTGTTGTCTTGGAAAAGCACGGTGCGAATGGTCTTGTATTGACACGCAGCAGATGTGCTACGAGTTGACCCACTATTACCAGGACGAACTCCATCGACCCGCCTTTCCGTACAAATTCAAATTTAAATTTGACGGATGCCCGAATTGCTGTGTTGCATCCATTGCCCGTTCCGACATGTCCTTTATCGGCACCTGGCGGGATAATATCCGGATCGACCAGGAAGCCGTTCAGGCTTACATCGGCGGCGAGATCGCGCCAAACGCCGGTGCCCATGCAGGCAAAGACTGGGGCAAGTTTGACATTGAGAAAGAGGTCATAGGTCTGTGCCCGACCCAGTGCATGTGGATGGAAGACGGCAAGCTCATGATCGACGATAAGGAATGCACCCGTTGCATGCATTGCATCAACGTGATGCCGCAGGCTTTGAGACCCGGGACTGATACGGGTTGCTCTATCCTTTTTGGTGCGAAGGCTCCTATTCTCGAAGGTGCACAGATGGCAACATTGACAGTTCCTTTTATGAAGGTCGAGGAACCATACGAAAATGTCAAGGACCTGATTGAAAAAGTCTGGGATTTCTGGATGGAAGAAGGCAAAAATCGCGAGCGCCTGGGTGAACTGATCCAGCGCTTTGGTATTCCAAAATTCCTGGAAATGCTTGATTTGCCGCCCATGCCGCAAATGGTGAAGGAACCCAGGAGCAATCCCTACATCTTCTGGAAATCGGAAGAGGTCCCAGGCGGATTTGAGCGAGACATCAATGCCTACCGAGCAAAGCATAAGAGATAGGAGGTAATAGCAATGGCACTATCGACTGAGAGATTGGGGTTATTTAATCCAGATAAACCTATGGAAAACAGGTTGACCGACCTGGGCCCGAGGCATTTCTGGCAGTACCTTCCGCCAATTATCCAAAACAATTATGGGAAATGGAAATATCATGAGATCCTGGAACCGGGAGTCCTGGTCCACGTATCGGAGACCGGCGACAAGGTCTTCACGGTCCGGTGCGGCGGGTGCAGGTTCATGACGGTGGAAAATATTCGTGAGATCTGTGAGATTGCAGACAAGCACTGTGACGGGTATTTGCGTTTCACCACCAGGAACAACATTGAATTCATGACGGACAGTGCCGACAAGATGGAGGCGCTGAAAAAAGACCTCCAGGGCAGGAAACATGTCTCAGGCAGCTACAAGTTCCCCATTGGAGGGACCGGGGCAGGATTGACCAACATAGTCCATACGCAGGGTTTTCTTCATTGTCACACCCCGGCAACGGATGCGTCTTCAATGGTCAAGGCCGTCATGGATGACCTCTTTGACTATTTTCAGGGAATGACGCTGCCGGCGCAGGTGCGTGTCTCCATGGCCTGTTGCCTCAACATGTGTGGTGCGGTACACTGCTCTGATATTGCTCTTTTGGGATATCACCGGAAGCCACCTGTCATTGACCATGAGGTGATTGACAAACTTTGCGAGATTCCGCTGGTTATTGCCGCGTGCCCCACCGGGGCCATTTCACCTGCCAAGACGGAAGCGGGTGGAAAAACCGTGAAGATCAAGGAAGAGCGCTGCATGTTCTGTGGAAACTGTTACACCATGTGTATGGCAGTGCCCTTGGCAGATAAAGAGGGTGACGGCGTGACCATCCTCGCCGGAGGTAAGATCTCCAACCGGATCAGCCCCCCGAAATTTTCCAAGGTGGTTGTTCCCTTCCTGCCGAACAACTTCCCAAGGTTTCCGGAAGTTTGCGCGGATGTAAAGAAAATTATCGAGGCCTATGCGGCCGATGCCAACAAGTACGAGCGGATTGGGGACTGGGCCGAGAGGATCGGATGGGAAAAATTCTTTGAGAAATGTGACCTGCCGTTCAGTGAGCATCTCATCGACGATTACAGACTGCAATATGATACTTACCGGACGACCACCCAGTTCAAGTACACCGAGGCGGCCTGGGCTGTATCGAGGGCAGCGGGCGGCATTGAGTGATCATGCATCCAAACGTCTAATGTAAAGGAGTAAATGCATGGAAGACATAAAAAAGGCGATTTTGGATTTTGCCGAAAATAATAAGAAGACCAAGTTTTACTTCAAAGATCTGGAAAAAGCTGTCCAGAAGACCATGCCGGATGTGAAGGCCAGGGCCATCAAAAAGGCCGCAACAGCCCTCATCAATGAAGAAAAACTGATCTACTTCTCCACCGGCAGCAGTACGATGTATGGTTTAAAGGGAAGGGGTATCACCGAAGATCACTAACGGCTATTTTTGGTGGTTTTGGTGGATCTGAAACATGTTCAATAAGAGAAGGGGTCGCCGTCCTGCCTGGATTGCGGCCTCTTCTTATCTTGACCGCTCAAATTGGAGTTTCCCGAGAATCGGGATATTCTCGTTTGAGAGGTTTGTTGTTATAGAGGATTGCAATGAAGACACCACAAGGGGCAGAGGAGTTTATTGCTCAACAGAAGGAAATACTGACCCAGAATTCCGATTGCGCCAGCTCGAGTTATAACCTTGGTGTAGCCCTTATGGGCCAGGGGAAACTGGACGAGGCCATCGAGGCATTCAACGAAGCCATCAGTAACAGTGGCCGAATGTTTGAGGGGTATGTAAATCTCGGATATATCTATTTCAAAAAGGGGGATCTCGATCAGGTCATCGAGGTCAACAAAAAGGCCATCGAGATAGAACCCCGGTATGCCCGGGGGTATGCCAACCTTGGATTTGCCTACCTGCAGCTCTTGGAGAGTGATGAGGCCATAAAGGCCCTTGAAAAGGCTATTCAGTTAAATCCCGATATTGTGCAGGCATGGAGCAACCTTGTTAATGCCCATTTGCAGAAAGGGGACGTGACGAAGGCCATCGAGGTCGGAGAGAAGCTGGTTGAAAAGGCACCGGATTTCGCCCTTGGCCGGAACAACCTCGCCTTTGCTCATTACAGCCACGGGGACTATGAAAAGGCAATCGTCCATTTGGACAAGGCGGTTTCCCTTGGATTCCAGGCCCATCCGGAATTCCTGGAAAAGCTGGAGCCTTACCGCAAGAAATGATTCCTGACACCCTTTTCAGGGGCTATGAGGCACTCGTAGCCGGCGCAGACCAGGCATTCAGAATGATGCAGGATCATCACCCCTCCGGCGTCAGTTGTGCGCCCCGTTGCTCGGACTGCTGCCATGCCGTTTTTGGCCTGTTTCTGCTGGAGGCCGTCTTCTTGAGATATCATTTTGAAAAACTGGATCGGAAAACCAGGCGCCAGGCCTCGTTAAGGGCCGACAAGGCTGAAAAGGAAATGGGGAGAATCATAAATGAGGCGCAAAAAGGAGGAGTCGAACAGGGCTCCTACTCCCTTGAAAAAGCCCATGTTCGGTGTCCACTCCTGGATGAAGCTCATGAGTGCATCTTATATCCGTATCGGCCTATCACCTGCCGAGTGTATGGGATTCCAACCGCAATTCAGGGGAAGGCCCATGTCTGCTGGAAGGCGAAATTTGAAGAAGAAAAATCATACCCCGCCTTCAATTTCGATGAAGTGAACAAGGAGCTTTACCATTTGTCCGGGGAACTCTTACAGGGGATGGGGGGCAGTGACCCATCAAAGGCAACTTTTTTGGTAAGTGTTTCCAAGGCTATTACGACGCAGACACCGGATTTGATAGGGAAAATTTTTCTCTGATGGAACAGAGTCCCTTTACGTGGCCCGGCAGGCGCTCCATGATAATCCTCATCTCATCCTGGGCCCCTCGCCGGTAGATCTCAAGGAGTGGTTCGAAGGCTGCAATAAGTTCCGACGGTGAAAAGGACTTGAGGAGATCAAGAAAATCCCAGGCAACTGTTTTCTTGAAATACCCCTCATCAATCACCGTTTTGAGCCCCTCAAAAAACCCCTGCATCACTGATAACAAGATACCACCTCCAATCCAAACTGCCTCACCCACCCCATCAAGCCGGTCCAGCCGCATTCTCAGCCCCATGTCAAGAAAGAAAAAGAGGAGGTTCGCCAGACTATTTTCCGCACACTGCCCTGGGAGAGTGAGCAACGGTTCGTAACCACGGGCGGTGGTGAGCCTGACACGTGGTTCACCTTCCTGATTTCCGATAACGAAATCCCCGGCCGCGTGATGCCACGGGTGCACCCGGTATGAAGTCTCGGGATCATAGAGCAGGGTCAGAGTCCGGGAAGCCTGTCGGAATATCTCTGTAAACTCTTTTTCGGATGCGGCCCGATGGCCATCCTGAAGGTCCCATATACAGAGATAGGGGTTTCCGTCCCTGTCCCGGGAAAGATGCCACTCGTGATATCCTTCGAACCACTCTCCCAGGAAGAAGGATAGGTCTTCCTCCTCTGCGCCGCTGGTTAGCTTCATGGTGCCCTTGAAATAGACCTTTGGAAGTCCCGCCAGGGGGCACTTCCGGTTCAGGTGGGTGAGCGTTTGGAATTCTCTCTCCAGGGCCTTCCTGCCTGTCGCCGTGACTGCTGAGATCAGGGAGAATTTGCCGCAAAGGCTTTCCCCTTCAACTTCAACACTGGCCACGTGGCAGATTGGACCCTGCTTCTCACTCCGTATCGTGACTTTTCTGATATTTTTCTCTTGGGGGCATGATCCATTGCCGTCCCGCAGTGCATCCAGGAAGGAATCCCGGTGGTCATTGAAGAGGAATGCCTGCGCAGCCTGGAAATAGTCTGTCAATTTCAGAAAGGGATGCGCCGTCGAAGGAGAAATGAGTAAGGGCTTTTCAAGATCTTCCCGGCTGGGAGAAATGTCACCGCTTGGGGAAGAAAAAAGGGAAAGGATCATCATAAACGTGCGCGCGCCTCGGCAACAACTTGTCCCACCGTCTTCTTTTCAAGAATACCCTGATCGTAGATCTCTATTTGAGTCGTCTCGTCTCGAAGTTCCTCCAGGTCTTTCTCTATTTCATTTGCTCCCAGGTTCCCGAGAAACCAGGCTGCATAGCCTCTAACGAGAGGATCTGGATCTTTCAGGTAAGGGATAAAGTGAAGGGTATGCTTTCGCAACAGATCAGGTCGTTCATCGGCAATCGATCCAAGGATCCGAAGCACGATCGGCCGCCTGACTTCATCACCCAGAAACTGGTAGAGTTCAGGAATGTATCCCGCAAACAGGTCTATTTTATGACGAATAATTTCACCGATGGCTTCAAATGCCCCCCAGCTGGATGCCGCCGAATCTGAGATTGCCGTGAATAACCGCTGGAGGAGCTTTGAAATGCTGGACGGATTGTCTCTCGCGATCCCGGCCGATACACGACCGAGTGCCTCGGCCGCCCGGTACCGGAATTGCGGGTCCGGCGAATAGAGGAGGCGCATCAGGTTTCTCACCAGCTTCCTGTCTGTTTCTGCGGCATCGATCAACGGGTCCAGCCTGTAGGATTGGACCAGGGCCTCAACTTCCTTTTTTGAAAAAGATTTTCCCTTCGTGTGGGTTTCCATTTTTCGGGTGACGGGTTTTGCATCCTCCAGCTTTTTCCTGACGCCCTCAGCGCTGACTTCCAGGACGTCTTCGTGAAATCGGACAAAACAAAGGGCGCCGGAGATCCGTCGACCTTCAAACGCGCCGCCGGGAACGACCAGGTGGTTGACGTAGTCATAGTTTTCCACTCGCCCTTCCTGGTAATCGTCCTCGGGTGACAGGTTCCACGCCAGATCCCAATCCATATTGCATCCGAAAACCAGCGCCTCAATCATGGCCGAACCCAAATTGTGCCCCGTCACATCGCAGGCATAGACGGCACGGCAGGAACAGGCCCCGACCGGCATCTCGCCGGGACGACGGAGGTTCAGTTCTTTGGGCTTCTCAATCAGCATGCCGCAGAAAGGGCAGGTTGGTCTCTTAATGAATCCTCTCCCGAGGAGCTTGTTTTCAGGCATGAGCTTTTTCCGTTCTTCGGTCTCAGACGCGGACTTTCAGGTCCAGGTCCCGCGAATCCGTATCGTATTCGAATTCCGTGATCCTAAAGTCAGATCCGGACTCCTTGAAGTGAATGAGCCAGTCTTTGTAGCGAGGTCCGGCAAATGTACAATTGAGGGCCCCGATACGTGCGTTCAGCTTCTTGAGTTTGGGGACGATCTTTTCAGAAAATACCTCCATGATCTCAAGCTTATCCTCTTCGCTCAGCGCCTCTCTTGCATGGTTCCGGGAATGATTGCTCACCATGGATCATTTTACTCCAAACAGTTTTTCGGGGATCTGCAATTGGGGCCGGCACCTGAAACAGTAGAGCAACCACGGGCCTGCATTGGTTTTCCGGAGCGAGAGACTCGCCGGGAAAGTTTGCTCGGTTGTGCTACTTGGCAGGGCCGGGCAAATCGAGGGTGGTACACTGGTTTGAGGATCCACAGGATTTGGTGGTCATCTTCGGCATGTTCCCTCCCGGGCCGACGCCCATGGCGTAGTTGGTCCGGCTCACCACCCGTTCAAACGTATCGGAATCACACTCCGGGCAGGCCATGAGGACTTCTTCTCTTGAATTCGTGAACAGCTTTTCAAATATGTGGCCGCACTTCAGACATCTGAATTCGAATATGGGCATCTTTTCGCTCCCCTAATTTTTTGATCTACTTGAAAATATAGTCAGTTGGGGCGGGAAAGTCAAACGTAATGAAAAGCCCCAAATCCAGCGTCAAATTTGCTCATCATGTCATTCGACGGGGATTTAGCTCACATGACTTTGACGTAGACCTTCCTGTTCCTGGGCCCGTCGAATTCACAAAAGAAAACTTTCTGCCAGGTCCCGAGGACCAGTCTGCCTTTTTCCACCAGTATGGTGGCGGAACTCCCCATCAGCGAGGCCTTGATGTGGCTGTCGGCATTCCCCTCCAGGTGTCGGTAGCCGGCCCCCGCCGGGACGAGCTGGTTCAATTTGCCGAGGATGTCGTGGCACACGGCCGGGTCGGCCCCCTCGTTTATGGTGACGCCGGCAGTCGTGTGGGGGACATAGACCACACAGATGCCTGAATCGACTCCCGTCCTTGAAACTTCTTGTTGGATTTCCGACGTAATGTCGACAAGGTCCGATCTGCTTCCGGTACGAATTTCAATGGTTCCGGCCATGATGACCTCCTTTCGGTTGATGATCGGGGCGGTATGATCGCAAGAGACCGATGATTCGTCAGGTCAGGATGAGGGGGTGGGAGGTCTCTTTTGCTATTTGATCCTCCCCTTCCGCCTCACGGCGAAGTTCTTCATAAAAGGCAAGGCTCTTTTCAAGGAGAAATGCCACCAATGGGTTGATGGACTGCAGGGGAGTTTTTTCCAGGGCCAGAAGAGCGGCCGAAAGGGCCAACTCTCCAAACTCCGGTTCATCACGTTTATGGAAAACAAAGGCCATTTCTTCCAGGCGGTACTTCAGGGTCTCCAGATTGCTCTCCGGAAAAGCCTTTTCAGCCCAGCGTTCCTTGATGGATTGAATCCGACCCTGTTCCTGGGCCTCCGAAAGCACGAGGGGGCCTCCTTCCGTTTCATCTAATTCAAGAAGAAGAGGTTCCATCTCGTCGGGACCGATTAACCAGGTCTGCATGGTGTCGTGGCTAAAAAGTTTTTCGAGCCGCGAATGACTGGCGGGTTCCCTGGGAGCCACTGGTTCGGGCAGAAGTTCGTAAATGGGAGGACGTTCAAGCACTGAACCGTTTTTGAGGGCCTGGTTTCGCAAACGGAGATAATCGGAGGGAATATTCAGGGAGGCCTCCTGTGACTTTGCATAGGCCTTTTCAAGGATGGTCAGGACATGGGAAATGGAGGTGGGGGTACGCACACCCATTTCGTCGAAGAGGTGTGTTTTCAATTCCTTCAACCTCTTCTTGCTGTACGCTGCGGCATGGAATTCAACGAAGCCGGTTTCGTCGTTGACCACCCCGATGCCGGCGTCATAACCCGAAGGTGCCTGGGGAAATGAGACAAAAACGCCCCGGGTTCCGGTACCATCGATGGGCCCCACGAAGCCTTCCGGTTTTTCATTCTTACCTGCCCCGAAAGGGAGGAGAGGGCCAGGGGTTACCCCAAGGTGATCCGGCACTGCAATCCCTTTGTTTTTGAGCTTGAACAGGGCGCGCTTGACGGCCTTTTGAACATCCTTCCGGTCAAAGGCCTTGTTGAGGGACAGGAGAAGAGACAGAGTTGTCTCGTCACCGGAAGGGAGGCTCAAAGCGAGAGCTTGAGCAATCTCAGGGGTTGGAATCCTCTCCAGGATGTCTTTGGGAGCCTCTGTTTTACAGGCTTGGAGAAGCGATTCGAGGAGAGTTTTGTCTTCAGGGCACAGAGAGGGAGATAACGGCTTATTTTTCTTGTGTTTCTTTTTCTTCTTCATACCTAAGCGGCTTTTCTTCGTTCGATGGCCGCGTGATCAAAATAACCGGCTTCTTTCAGATAGACATTAATGGTTTCTTCGGCGGTCGTCTCCCAGGTACCTCCCACATAATTGGCCGTAATGGGCAGTTCCCTGTGTTGATCTCCGCGATCCACCAGGATGGCCAGTTCGATTTTCTTGGGACGGCCAAAGTCCATAAGGGCATCCATGGCTGCTCTTACGGTCCTGCCGGTGAAGAGGACGTCATCCACAAGGATCACCCTCTTGTTGTCTACGGAGTCCGGTAGTTCAGTCTTTCCTACCACCGGTGTCGGGCCGATTCTTGTCCAGTCATCCCGGTACATGGTAATGTCGAGTATCCCGACAGGCACGGTGGGTTGTCCCATTTCCTCAAGGGCTTCCTGAAGACGGGAAGCAAGGAACGCGCCTCCGGTGCGGATACCGACGAGAACGATTTCCTTCAGAGGCTTGTTGGCTTCGAGAATCTGGTGAGCCATCTTCCGGATGCTTTCGGAGATGTCCTTTTCCCGTAAGATAATGGTCTTTTCCATGGGTACGGTTTGAGTATCCTGAGATTCAAAAACTTTTTTTATATCAGGCCAGGAAGATTATGTCAACAAGAATTTGGGCTGCGTCAGCGATTCGTCGCGAAACATCATCCAATTATATCTATCCGCAGGGTTGAAAAAAACCGCCAACTCAGGTAAACTTAAAAAATATCTCAACGTTCGAAGAAAGGGTTGTAATGTGTACACTTTCGAAGAAGTCCGGCCTTGACAATCTCGAAAGGGAACTCGGCTACGAATTCAAAGACCCCTCTCTGTTGGCCCGGGCCTTCCGGCATGCGTCCTATGTCAACGAGAGGGATAACGGTGACCTCGGGGACAACGAGAGGTTTGAGTTCCTCGGAGATGCCGTCCTTGACCTGGTCATCAGCCATATCCTGATGGTTCGCTTTCCCGATGTGCATGAAGGGGATCTTTCCAGGTATCGCGCCATGGTCGTGGACGAAGCCGGGCTTTTTATCGTGGCGACAGGACTGGGACTCGGGCACTACATTATGTTAGGAAAGGGTGAAGAACATTCAAATGGACGGACAAAGCCCTCCATCCTGGCCAATACGATGGAGGCACTTCTCGGAGCCATTTACCTGGATGGGGGTTACAATATGGCCTTTGAGGTAATTGAAAGGCTCTTTTCATCTTCACTTCAAGGAATCGGGACCCCGGAAATGGCGCACGATTTCAAGAGCAGGCTTCAGGAGTTTACGCAGAAGTTCTTCAAGACAATTCCGAAATACAGACTGGTCCAGGAAGACGGCCCACCCCATGACAGACGGTTTCTGGTGGAATTGACTCACAGGGGTCAGGTCCTGGCGCAGGGCTATGGGAAAAGCAAGAAGGAGGCGGAGCAGTGTGCGGCGAGGGAGGCCCTGCTGAACCTGAAGGTTGAATGAAAAAATGTATTGTGCCGGTTTTTATCCCCAACCAGGGGTGTCCCCACCAGTGTCTCTTCTGCGATCAAGAAAAGATCACATCCGAAAAACACCATCACATCGATGGGTCCTCAGTGAGAATGACCATTGAAAAGGCGGTCCATTCAAGGAATTTTGACAGCCGGAATGCGGAATTGGCCTTCTATGGAGGGACCTTCACCAGCCTTGAGACTGACCGGATGAATGAACTGCTCGACGCCGTTGCGCCCTATTTGCAGAAAGGCCTCTTTGGCGGTATCAGGGTCTCAACGCGCCCGGATTCACTGGATGAAGAGCGTCTCGAAATCATGAAACGCAGCGGGGTTCGGACCGTAGAGCTTGGTGTTCAATCGATGGACGACCGGGTTTTGACCCTGTCGGCGAGAGGCCACTCAGCAGAGGATTCGGTGCGTGCCGTTCATCTTCTGCGGCAGGCGGGCTTCAGCGTCGGGGTCCAACTCATGCCCGGGCTTCCCGGCGATTCAGAAGAGACATTCCTCTCAACCATAGACAACGTGATTGCCCTCGCCCCGGATATGGCAAGGATCTATCCTGCCCTGGTCATCAGGGGGACCGGGCTGGCCCGGCTGTATCAGAAGGAGAAATACAGGCCTTTGACGCTTGATCAGGCGGTTGAGATATGCGCCGAGAGCTGTCGAAGACTCGAGGGGGCGGAGATCCCTGTTATCAGGATGGGACTGATGTCATCCCCCACGCTCATGGAGCCAGGTCAGGTCCTTGCAGGTCCGTGGCACCCGGCCTTCGGGTTCCTGGTGAGGTGCAGCATTTACCGGAAGGTCATCGAGCCCCAGCTTCCTTCCCCTGGTAAACAGCAGAAAATCAGAATCAGGGCCAGCGGCAGAGAGGTCCCGCTGCTGAGGGGCTACAAGAACAGCGGGCTGGGCTGGATCACATCGCGAACCGGGGCAAAAGTCGTAGGCATTGAGGTCGGTCCGACCCTGCCACCGGGAAAGATAGATGTGGAGCGGGTATGAACTATCTATCCGGATTTGTGGGAATTATCGGGCCTCCCAATGTGGGAAAATCCACTCTCCTGAATCGGATCATGGGCACCAAGATGTCCATTGTCTCGCCCAAGCCCCAGACTACGCGCAACAGGATCCTTGGGATTTATCATGGGGAGGGTTTCCAGATGATATTCATGGACACGCCCGGGATCCACAAGACCCAGACACCTCTGCACATGAGTATGGTGGAATCGGCGCGCTCCGCATTTCAGGAAGTGGATGTCCTGCTCCTGATGGCGGATCTGACCAACCCTGATTCCCAGGAGATCTCCTCCCTCGTGACGGACATGCGGCAGGCCGGGAAACCCATTTTTCTCCTTATCAACAAGATCGACAGGGGTCGAAGGGACGCACTTCTTCCCATCATGGATAGATTCAGCAAGGTGCATTCGTTTGAAGGAATATTTCCTATTTCCGCCTTGAATGGAGATGGCGTGGCGGAGTTGCTGGAGTCGTTGAAATCGCAACTCACACCGGGGCCGCAGTTTTTTCCGCCGGACATGGACACCGATCAGCCCGAGACATTCCTGATCTCGGAGATTGTCAGGGAGAAAATATTTCTGTATACGAGGAATGAATTGCCATACGCTTCAGCCGTGACCGTAGAGGGGATGGAGGAGATCCCTGAAAAAAACCTGCTGAAGATCTTTGCCCTCGTGCATGTGGAAACTCCTCCCCAAAAAGGCATCCTGGTGGGGAAACAGGGTAATATGGTCAAGAAAATAGGTCAGGCCGCAAGGTTCGAGCTTGAAAGGCGTTTCAATACCAAGGTCTATCTGAAACTGACCGTAAGGGTGGAGAGGCACTGGAGCAAGGATACAAGGGCACTGAGACGTCTGGGCTATTGACGGAGAAAACAACGTGGTTCCTGACCCTTGAGGCCCTCACGCTTGAACAAAAGCCTTGAACTTCAAAAAAAATCAGCCGCTGGGTGGGCGGCTGATTTGCTTAGGAGGAAAGAGTCGTATTCGCTCTTTGCCTTCTACTACTGCAAAACGCTTGCCAAATACAGGAAACCATGCAATTTATTGTATAACATATTGAAATATATTAACAAAATAGTTATCGGGCACTTGGTTTGCTCAGACCCGGAAACGGCGATTTGTTACGGATTTGTAACAGAAATCCGGGCCAATGAGGGTCTGGCCGTATAATATGTTGAATTTAATAGGAAAAGGTCTGTTACAGAAATTCAACATCAGTCAATAATACCATATTTCTTCATCTTGTAATGCATCATTCGCCTGCTCAGGCCCAGTATTTCGGCGGCACGGGACTGGACATTGTCGGAATACCTGAAGGCTCTTCGGATGAGTTTTTCTTCGACCTTTTCAAGGGCCTCGGGCAGGGGCAGATTCAAGAGAACGATTTTGTCCAGGTCCACTTCCTCCTCCTTTCCCTCCAACAATTCCTCAGGCAGGTCCTGGGGGGTGATGACGCCTCCCGAACTCAGGACCAGGGCCCTTTCAACCACGTTTTCGAGCTCTCTGACATTTCCGGGCCAGGGGTACCGATAGATGTGTTTCCAGGTCTCCGGATCTAACGTCGTTCCTTCACTTCTGTCATCTGTTGCGTACTTGTCAATGAAGTGTTTTACAAGCAAGGGAATATCGTCAATTCTTTGACGCAATGGCGGCACATCCATCTGGATGACGTTCAGGCGATAAAAGAGATCTTCGCGGAAAATGCCTTCTTTTACATCGTCCTTGATGTTGTGGTTTGAGGCGGAAAGGACCCTGACATCCACCTTTATGGTCTTGGTCCCACCGACCCTTTCAAACTCCATTTCCTGCAAGATCCTGAGCAGTTTCACCTGCAGGGTGGGTGGCATGTCTCCCACCTCATCCAGGAATAGGGTTCCGGAATCGGCCAGTTCAAAACGCCCTTTTTTCATTGAGATGGCGCCTGTAAAGGCACCCCTTTCGTGTCCGAACAGCTCACTTTCCAGCAGCGTTTCCGTGAGGGCGCCGCAATTTACAGAGACAAAGGGACCGTTTTTTCTCTTGCTGCCGTAGTGGATGGCCTTAGCTATGAGTTCCTTCCCCGTGCCTGAGGAACCGCTGATGAGGACCGAAGCCTTTGATTGGGCGACCTTGTCGATCATGTCGTAGATCTTGAGCATGGGCTTGCTTTTCCCAATGATATTTCCATGTCTGAAACGATCCGAGAGGGCCTCGCTCAATCGTTGATTTTCTTTGACAAGACGGTATTTGTCGAGTGCCTTCCTGATCGTGAGTTTCAACGCTTCGTTTTGAAAGGGCTTGGTGATGTAATCATAGGCATTCTGTTTCATGGCGTCCACTGCCATTTCAATGGTGCCGTAGGCGGTCATAACAATGACAGGGAGATCGGGCTTGAGTTCCCCGCATCGGGCCAGAAGTTCCATGCCGCTCATCCCAGGCATCTTGACATCCGTAATGACCAGGTCAAGGTCCGAGTCTTCGATCGTTCGAAGGGCATCCCTTGCATTGTTCGAAAGGACGATTTCATATCCCTCGGAACTCAGGAGGGCCTCCAGTACTACGAGGTAGTTCTTTTCATCATCTACGATGAGGATCGTTTTCATAGGTTATGACCTCTTGGAAGGCGACGCAGATGGAACCCTGGGTAACTTGACAATGACAATAGTTCCGAGGTTCCCCTTGCTCTTGATCGTAATTTGTCCTTCGTGCCCCTCGATGATCTTCTTCACAATGGAGAGGCCCAGGCCGCTTCCCCTGTCTTTAGTGGTAAAAAAGGGATTGAAGATATTCTTGATATGGTCCTCGGGAATGCCGTACCCTGTATCTTCAATTTCGGCAAAGAAATGGGCCTTCTCTTCTCCGATCCTCA
Organism: Desulfatiglandaceae bacterium; assembly: GCA_049282265.1. Classification (GTDB taxonomy): domain Bacteria; phylum Desulfobacterota; class DSM-4660; order Desulfatiglandales; family Desulfatiglandaceae; genus CAYUCJ01. Next base: position 44,607 of record JBAPTR010000156.1, read on the forward strand.
CATCCAGGCTACCCCCACCCTCCATGGATTGAATAGCATTTATAAAGATGTTGAGAAAGGCCCTGTAGAGCATTTCAGGGTCGGCCATGATCCTGAAAGATCGGCCTCTTATGTTATCGCGAACCGTTACGCCGACTCTTTTGAACTCCGGTTCCAGGAACGAGAGGTTTCGCAGGACAATTTCTTCCAGCAGGCATTCCTTGAGCACCGGTTTCCGGGGCCTGGCAAAATCAAGGAATTCGGTGACGATATTGTTCAAACGGCTGGATTCCTCGGTGATAACCGCCGACAGTTTCTTCTGTGATGCGTCAGCTTGGGGCATTTCACCCAACAGCTCCGCAGTGCTTCGAATGATCCCCAGGGGATTTCTGATTTCGTGCGAGACCCCGGCTACCATTTGCCCAAGAGCTGCCAGGCGTTCAGCCTGGTTCAACTGTTCTTCCAGTTCCCGCTGCTGCCTCGCCCTTTCATCAATGATTTTTTCCGCCTTGTGCACGATAAAGAGCAAAGCGAAGAAAATAAGCGCCATAATACCGGCTGAAAGGCCCAGAATGGTATACTGGAATCTTGCGATGGATCTATACTCGTCCGTCAGGTCTTGAATCAGTTCAAAGGCCCCGAGAATAAGGGCGGGTTTTTCGGCATAATAAACCTCGCCCCTGAAAGGGATGTAGGTCCGCAGCTTCTTCTCTCCCCCCAATTCAATGCCCAGGCCCAAGAAATCTTTTCCCACGGAAAGGAGGCCTGAAGAATGTTCTCCCTTTATCGCCTTGTAATAGCCCATGGTCTTTTGAGCTTTCTTGCCCACGAGTCGGGGGTCGGTACTGTAGGCGATGACGCCTTTTCCGATGTCATAGATGTTGACGAGATCGATCTTGAAGCTGTGAATCGTATTCTTGACTATGCGATCCATGAGTGCCCTCTGGCTGGGATCGCGAAGCATGATTCCGCCATAGCGGCTGCTGACAGGTATGACAAAATTCTGGAAGACCTGGTGGTTGAGATTTTCGCCCAGCAGAAAGGCGTAGTTCTCATAGCTCTTCATGAGGATATCTTTGGCCTTTTGGGAGATGATCACGGAAAAGGGAAAACTAAACAGGATGAGGATGAAAAAACTGGCATAGGCAAAAAATTTGACCAGCCTGAATTGACTCTGCTTGATGGGGACATCCTGAATGGGCAAATTCACGTTCAAGCGACCTTTCGGTTCCTGTCCCAGGGAAGATCGGCCAGGTCCACGTTCCCCCCTGAAAGGATAAGGCCTATTCTTTTCCCTGACGACGCCACACCATGGTTCAGGAGGATACCAAGGGCTACGGCAGACGAGGGCTCAACAATAATTTTCATCCTTTCCCAGATGTAGCGCATGGTGCTGACAATGCCTTTTTCACTCACCGTAACGATATCCTCGACCAGTTCCTGAATGATGGGAAAGGTCAGGTCTCCAAGAGAGGTGAGTAGGCCATCGGCGATGGTATCCGGATGGTCGGATGGAATGATCCTGCCGGCCTGGAGAGAGCGAAAGGCATCATCTGCCTGCTCCGGCTCAGCGCCGAAAACTTGGGTATTTGGGGAGACGGCCGATACGGCAATCGCCGTCCCACTGAGCAGGCCGCCCCCGCCCACGGGGGCGATCACCATGTCCAGATCGGGTATTTCCTCACACAACTCCAAGGCGGCTGTGCCCTGACCTGAAATAACGCGATAGTCATTGTAGGGGTGAATAAAGGTTGCCCTTGTGCGATCAACTACCCCGGCCAGGCCTTCTTCGCGGGCCTTTAAGGAAGGCAGGCATGGCGTGATTTCCGCCCCGTATCCTGCTACAGCTTTTCTTTTTACATCCGGGGCGTTGTCAGGCATGACCACATAGGCCTTGATTCCACGCCATCGGGCGGCCAGGGCAATGGCAGCCGCGTGATTTCCGGAAGAGTGGGTGGCCACGCCGGTTGATGCCTCTTGGTCGTCGAGAGAAAAGACGGCATTTGTCGCTCCCCGGATCTTAAAGGCACCCCCTTTCTGAAGGTTTTCACACTTGAAAAAGAGTTCCGCCCCCAGGAGATCATTCAATGTGCTGCAACGGAGGACAGGAGTGTGGTGAACGAAAGGTCTGATACGTTCAGCGGCCCCTCGAATTTCTTCAATAGTAGGTCTTGTGGTCAACATAGTCTCTTGCCCTAAAGGATCATTTAACGGAAATCACCCTTCCGTCCGTCATCTTCTGCAGGTCTCCAGGGGCCAGCTTGAAAACCGCGTTGGGCGTTCCTGCGGCCGCCCAGATCTCCTCATACTGCAACAGGTCTTCATCGATGAAGGTAACCGGTGCTTCCGCATGGCCCAGGGGAGGGACACCGCCGATGGCGTAACCGGTTCTTTCCTTAACGAAATCGGCATCCGCTTTCAGGAGGGGTTCGGAAATAATGTCGCTGATCTGCTTTTCGTTTACCCGGTTTGGGCCGCTGGCAACAACCAAGATGGAATGATTGGTTCTTCCACCCCTGAAGACAATGGACTTGGCGATTTGTTCCACTCGGCATCCAACTGCGCGGGCCGCGTCCCTGGCGCTTCGGGTCGTTTCCTTCAGTTCAACGACCTCGTTGTTAAATCCAAGGGCCTTAAGGGTGCCCTGGAATTTTCTTGCACTTGCACGGAGTTCTTCCTGCATCCTGTTTACTCCCGCCGACAATAATCTGCTTAGTCACGAAGAGAGATGGCCCGGCACATCCAGCCATTTCCCTATTCTTTTATTTTCAGCAGGTTGTGCACCTCCCTTACGCCAATGACGGAGCGGGACAACAGACTGGCTCTATCCTTGATCTTGACGGAATTCACGGCGCCGTTCAGCGTCACCTCCCCTTCGAAAGTATTCACGGATATGGCGAAACCGCTCAGAATGGAATCGTGGAGGAGTTTCGCCTTCACCTTGGTAGTGATGGTAGCGTCATCCACCACTTGTCCGGCGGTCCGGCCGGCCGGGGTCTGGCATGCATACATGGCGAGAATAAGACAGGCAAACACGGAAAAAACCAAGATTCTTCTAAGTCTGTTCATTTTTTACCTCCTGATGATTACTGAAGTCATTGAGACATTTCTAAACAGATAGGGATTCCTCGTCAAGGAATCTTTTTGCATAAAGGCTATTTCCTCGAGGAGCGGAGAAGCGTTTCCTAGATCAGGGATGTTATTGGACCTGGCAAAGACGGCACCATAGGAAAAAGGCGCCTAGGGCTGTGGGCATGAGTATCAGTCCAATTCGCCCCTTCTATCATATACAACCTCACCGTCAACGCAGTTCAAATCAACCATATCTGTTTTCCAGGTGGTTTTCGCTGAACATGCAATATTGAATCAATTCTATGGTGGCAAGGTCATGGGGTCAATGAAAAAGCCTGCGGTTTTTCAAACAACATCATGTGCACGGAACTGATATCTGAAGGCCCTTTCGCATTTCGATGATACGGAAAACCGAAACCGTGAAAACAAGAAATGGTTTGACAGAATATTGGTGCAATGTTACTAAAAGCTTTCAAAATGTGGAGATATCGAGGCCTTGGTTGGTTTCCCTGGAAAGGCCACGCGATATCTGTTTTCCCTGTGAGTTGTCCTTGGGGTCTTGTTCATCAACCGAAACAACAGAAAACAAGGGGAGGAAAAAATGAAGAGATGTGTTCTGGTTTTGATTCTGCTGTTGACCGTATTTGCCCTCACGACAAGCGCTTCAGCAAAGGTAATCATAAAGCTGGCAAACGCCGGTCCGGACAATCCGGATAACCGCTCGGTAAAGGCCATCGCGATATTCAAACATAATGTGGAAAAGAGGACCAATGGCGCAATTGAAGTCAGACCGTATCATGCCAGAAAGCTGGGTGATGAACGGGAAATGATGGAAGGCGCCCGTATGGGAAGTATTGAGATGATTTTTGTCTCTTCTGGGCCGATCCCGGGTTTTTTCCCTCCTGTTATGGTGTTCGATATCCCCTACATGTTCAGTAGCGCCCCGGCCGCATGGGAATTTTTTGAAAGCGACTTTGGAAAAAAATTTCAAAAGAGCTTTCTGCAGAAAACCGGAGTGCGGTGCCTTGGCATTACTGAAAACGGGTATCGCCACTTTACGAACAATAAACGGCCCATAAGAGTCCCCTCCGATATGAAAGGGCTGAAGATAAGAACCATGCAGAATCCTGCCCATATGGCCATGGTCAAGGCTCTTGGTGCTGATCCCACACCCATTCCCTTTGGTGAACTTTACATGGCGTTGCAGCAGGGTGTGGTTGACGGCATGGAATGCCCCAGTGTCCTCATCAATGACATGAAATTTTACGAAGTCCAGAACCAGATGATCCTGGATGGGCATCTGTACAATCCCCTTTTCATCATGGCAAACAACAAGTGGTTTACTACAAAGTTGACCAAGGAGCAGCAGAAGATCATTGGTGAGGAAGCACTCCTCCTGGCCCATGTGCACGATGGATTCAGCCAGCAGGCAAATAGGGAATGCGAGGGCAAACTGCGCTCTCATGGCATGAATATTTACAAACCCACGCAGGAGCAATTGGCCCAATTCAGGGAAATTGCCCAGCCGGCTGGTCTGAAATTTATTCGGAAAAAGGTCGGCAATGAGTGGGTGGATGAGGCCATGGCAGCCTCAAAAAGGGCTGAAGAAAAAGTGGGAAGCCGGGCTGACGCCATTATTGAGCAACATATAAAGATGGCCAACGACCTGTATAATAAAATGAAAAAATAGTCGTCGCATTGCATTTCTCCTAATGGCCAAACAGATCATTTTCATGATTGTGATCCGTTTGGCCAATTTGTGTTCCCATGAAATCTGTTTCTTACTTTTTTAATAGAGTTGCATCAATGCAGATTCGATTTTGCTCCTGGGGCATGGTGATCACAGGGATCGCCATGACTATCATCATCTTGATCCAGATTTTTTTCCGTTTCGTGATCTACAAACCCGTCCCCTGGAGTGAGGAGGCTGCCCGTTATTTGATGATCTGGCTTGGAATGATGGGGAGTGTTGTGGCCTTGAGAAAGGGAAGACATATCGGTGTAACGGCACTGGTGGATGCCCTCCCTGTGCGGATTTCCAGGGTCCTGATTTGCGTGGTCCGTCTAAGCATGATCGGTTTTATGGGGATTATCGCCTGGGAAGGAGTTGGACTGGCCATTTTCAATTATCCCCAATTATCAGCCGCCATGGAAATTACCATGATGATCCCCTACATGGCTGTCCCTGTCGGCGCCATCATGATGACAGTGGACCTCATCGCGGAAATTTTGCATGAACTCTTTCCAACTCCCGTGGGTGAAAGAATGAGACTGGCATCTGCCGTCCTTGATTTAGGGAAACATGAAACACCGTCCTAGATTTTCATAAGGAACCCCGGACATTGGCCTCTCTACTGGCAGTAGTGTTCCTCATAACCCTTGCGTTTGGCTTTCCAGTGGCCATCTGCCTGGGGCTGACATCTCTTGTGGCTCTTTGGTCAAAAGGGGTGATGCTCAGCGTAATGGCCCAAAGAATTTTTACGGGTATTGATTCATTCCCGTTGATGGCCGTGCCCTTCTTCGTGCTGGCAGGGGAACTCATGAACCGGGGAGGGACGACCCGCCGGCTCATCGATTTTGCGAACGTACTGGTTGGCCGGATACCGGGTGGACTTGCACATACAAATATAGTCGCTTCCATGTTCTTCGGAGGCATCAGTGGATCGGCTGTGGCAGATGCTGCGGCAATGGGCACGATACTGGTCCCGGGAATGGTGAGCAAAGGGTTTGAGCCCGGTTTCAGCGCGGCGGTAACAGCTGCCTCCTCAACCGTAGGGCCTATCATTCCACCGTCCATTTTCATGGTCATTATGGGGGTCACCACCGGTCTCTCCATAGGCGGTCTTTTTGCCGCCGGAATCGTGCCGGGGTTGCTTTTGGGTTTTTCCATGATGGCGCTCAGCTATTTCATGGCCCTTCGTTACCATTATCCCCGCGAAAACATTCCTTTTAATTTCAAGACCATAGGAAAAGCATTTCTTTCCGCCGGGCCGGCGCTCCTGGCACCGGTGATCATTCTCGGAGGAATCCTGGGAGGGGTCTTCACGGCAACTGAAGCTGCGGCCGTTGCTGTGTTCTACGCCTTTATTCTTGGTGTCTTTGTCTATCGTGAACTCTCTCTAAGGGATATGATCGATGTCTTTGTGCAGAGCGGCACCACAACAGCAGTTTTGCTGCTCATTATCGGCATGGCGAACATATTCGCGTGGGTGCTTACCGCTGAACAGATTCCAAGCCATATAGCCCAGGCGATGCTCTCGGTTACGGAAAACCGCTATTTAATCCTCCTGTTGATGAATATCTTCCTGCTTTTTATCGGAATGTTTTTGGAGGGTGGAGCTGCGATTATTATCCTTGCGCCGACACTCCTGGCGGTTGCCAAGGCGGTCGGCATCGTCCCTCTCCACTTCGGGTTCGTCATGGTCCTGAATATCGTGGTGGGATTGCTTACCCCACCCCTGGGTGTCTGCCTCTTTGTGGTAGCCGGGGTGACCGGAGTGGATTTCACCACTATTATTCGTTCCGTCCTGCCGTTCCTGGCCCTGGAGATCGGAGTCCTGTTGCTGGTAACCTATTTTCCCGGGTTGATTCTGTATATTCCAAGATTATTAGGGTATATGTAAGAAGACGTTATGAAACATAATATTTCCAGGAGTGTTCGTGAAATAGTCCCGTCCGTCATCAGGGAAATGTCTCTGCGGGCGGAAGCATATAACAATGTGATTTCGCTTGGCATCGGCGAGCCGGATTTCGATACTCCTCCCGAAATATGTCGAGCGGCATTGGGAGACGCCTTGGATGGGTGCACACACTACACGCCTTCCCGGGGAGACCGGCATCTTGTAGAAGCATTGCTGAAATATATCAAAGATGCCAGAGGTATTGAATTAAGTCCCATACAGTTGTGCGTAACACATGGTGGCATGGGGGCACTCATTGCAGGATTGCGCGCCATTCTGGACCCCGGCGAAGAAGTGATTGTCATTGAACCTCACTTTCCTTCCTACGAGGCGCAGGTTGTCTTTGCCGGGGGAAGGCCTGTTCTTGTGCCCACGAGCTTTCAGGATCGATTCATTGTAAGACCGGAAAGGGTGGCCCAGGCCCTTGGCCCGAAAACGAAGGCAATGATCATTAATTCTCCCAACAATCCAACCGGTTGTATTATCCCTGGGGATGTTCTCGATGAATTGGCCGGCATAGCTGTAGAAAACGATCTGGTTGTGATTTCTGATGAAGTCTATGACCGCCTTACTTTCGAAGGACCCTTTGAATCAATCTATGTCCGGCCGGGGATGGCAGAAAGGACCATGGTTGTCAATTCATTCTCTAAAGCCTTTGCCATGACCGGTTGGCGCATCGGGTACTGCTATGGCCCGGAATGGCTTATGGATGAAGTGGCAAAGGTGGCAACCTATTTTACCAGTTGTCCCAGCAATGTGGGCCAACGTGCGGCTCTCGCGTCCCTAAGAGCGGACAGAGAACAATTTGAAAAGATGGCACAGGAATTCAAAGACCGGTGCGCTCTCGCCTACAGGCGTCTCAAAGAGATGCCGGGTGTCCGGGTGTACCCCTCGGCTGGTTCGTTTTATATTTTTCCGGATTTTGCGGAGATTACAAGCGATAGCAGACAATTTGCCCTGCACTTGCTCGACCGGGAACAAGTGGTAGTGATACCCGGCAGTGCGTTTGGACCTTCAGGAAAGACATGTATCCGTATTTCATGCACGGTTGACAAGGATCTACTTACAGAGGCCCTGGATCGAATTGAACGGTTTGTCCGCGGATATGGGGAGAGGATTTCCTAAATGGACAAAGCAACGCGGCAGGCATTGATGGTATCGGCATGACCAAGACCAAAGATCTGCCGCTGGAACGCTATCGGACTGCCCTGAAGACCATGCGCTGTCTTCTTTTCCCTTGACTTGAAAAATCTTTTGTCGTCTCATAATATGCAAATATTTTCTTATACGATATAGGGGAAAAATAAAAAGTGGCTCGATCACATATTACGGGGACAGGTTCATTTATGCCCCAGAGGATATTGTCCAACAAGGACCTGGAGAGCATGGTGGATACCAGCGACGAGTGGATCATGCGCCGCAGCGGCATCAAAGAGCGGCGGATCTCTTCAACAGAACAAGAGGAAACTACTACTGACATGGCCGTCAAGGCCTCATGGGATGCGCTGGAAATGGCCGGGATTTCTCCCGGGAGCCTGGACATGATCGTCGTGGGTACGGTGACGCCCGATCGTCAATTTCCTTCAGCTGCATGCATGGTTCAAAGGGATCTCAAGGCGGAAGATGCCTTCGCCTTTGACGTGTCCGCGGGGTGTGCAGGTTTTCTCTATGCCTTGGCCATGGTGGATAACGCCATTCAATGCGGGATGTCCAAGTGTGCCCTGGTGGTCGGTGCGGAAAGGCTGTCGAGCATCGTAAACTGGGAGGATAGGGGCACCTGCGTGCTGCTCGCCGACGGGGCCGGGGCTGTGGTTGTCCAGTCCAAGCCGCAGGAGGGTGGCATCCTGTCCACACATCTGAAATCAGACGGCACTGCCTGGGATCTGCTTTATGCCTCGTACGGCAATGCCTACACCCCCGAATTTCTGAAATGTCTGGATCAGAAGCCCTTCTTGCTGAAAATGGAGGGGAACAAGCTTTTCAAGCGGGCTATCAGGTGCCTGTCAGACATATCGAGAGAGGCGTTGGAACACAATGGCCTCGAGAACGATAACATCGCCCTTGTCGTCCCGCACCAGGCTAATATCCGAATTATCCAAGGCCTGTCCGACAACCTGGAGATTCCCATGGAGCGCGTCTACACGAACATCCATAAATATGGGAATACATCTTCAGGCACCATCCCCATCGCGTTGAATGAAGCCAACCGGGAGGGACGACTGAAAAAGGGCGATCAGGTGCTGCTCGTCAGTTTCGGGGCGGGCCTGACCTGGGCAGCCTCCGTATTGACCTGGTCCATGTAGCCTTCGGAGCGGCAACACCCTCACTCTCTATTTTTCCTTTTTCCTGAAACCCGAGACCACCCAAAAGACTCCCCAACTCAAGGCCACCGGGCCCACAGCTGCATAGAAAAAGGGAGGCCAGTGGGTGTTCCAGGGTTTAAGGTAGAGCGCGAGTATGGCAGGCCAAAGGAAGGAGACCATGAGGGCCAATCGCATCCATCCGGAGAGCCCGAAGAAACGAACAGGGGGGCGGATTTCCTTCTCCGGTTTTCCGGTGAGCAGTCTGGGAAGCATAAAAATGCACAGGGCAATCAGCACGATCAAGAGGATTTCCATCAAACCTGACATCTTTTCTCTCCCTGGCGGCAAGGAATACGGTTAGCCCATGATTCGTCCACAGTCATGTGGTGTCCTATCAGAAAAGCGTTTGAGACGCAATACCCTCTGAGCAAAATCATTGCGAAGGGCACAAACACCTTGTACCCCAATATTGATAGAACCATAAAGAGTCCTGACACCATTCACGATCTCCTGCTAAATGGATTTTGTGGGGAAAATTGTCTTGACAATGGAAGCAAAATCCGATTACGAGCATAGGCAACTTAAACGCTAAAATGTTGTGAGTAGATTTTCACCAAAGCTGACGGCCTTCATACGGAAGCCGGGATAACAGCTGGGTGATTCCCTCATTGTGGAAGAAACAGAAATAGACCGGGGTGTTTCGAAAGAGAGGTAATCTGGAAATCTGCTTCACAGCATTTCTTGACGACATAGGGAGAAAGGAACGTGTCTGAAACATACGGGAAGATTGCGGCACTGGTGATTTCAGGTAAAGGTGAGGAACTCAACAGTATCGTCAAACAGACCCTGGAACAGGGCAAAGCCGCCAAGGAAATTGTCGAAAGCGGCCTTATGCCCGGCATGGATGCGGTGGGTCAAAAGATGAAAACCGGTGAGATGTTCATCCCGGAAGTGCTTCTTTCGGCCAGGACGATGCAGGGGGCGATGGATATCCTCAAACCCCTCCTGGGAGAGGGGGATACAATTGGTGCCGGAACCGTGATTATCGGCACTGTGGAGGGGGACCTTCATGACATTGGAAAGAATCTGGTCGCCATGCTGCTGGAAGGGGCCGGGTTCAAGGTGATCGACCTTGGCACGGGGATCAAACCCCAGGCGTTTGTGGATGCCGTGAAGGCTCATCACCCGGATATTGTTGGGATGTCGACCCTTCTGACAACGACCATGCCCAAGATGGAAGAGACGATCCAGGCCCTCCAGGAGGCCGGTCTGCGTGACCAGGTCAAGATTATGGCGGGAGGTGCCCCTGTGACCCAGGATTTCATAGACAAGATAGGAGGCGACGGGTATGGTGCCAGCGCCGCTGCGGCGGTGGAAAAGGCCAAGGAGATGTTGGGCTAGAAACCGGCACGCCGGGAAGAGGGGAAGAGAATCATGATTATTGTAGGAGAGCTGATCAACGCAAGCCGCAAGGCCATAGGCACCGCCATTGAGGCGCAGGATGCCGGGACTATAGAAAAAATTGCCAGAGACGAATTTGAGGCAGGAGCCAATTATATTGACGTAAACGCAGGGGTCTTCGTTGGGAAGGAGCCGGAATACCTCAAATGGCTGGTCACCACTGTGCAATCGGCAGTGGACGGCCCATGTGCCATCGACAGTCCCGATCCCAAGGCCATAGAGGCCGCCCTCGCCGTTCATAAGGGTACGGCAATGATCAACTCCATATCCCTGGAGAAGGACCGCTACGAAACCCTCCTTCCCCTCGTTGGCGGGACGGATCTGAAAGTGGTCGCTCTCTGTATGAGCGATGAGGGCATGCCGGAGACGGTGGATGATCGGCTGCGTATCGCTGACCAGCTGGTCAACGGCCTCGTCAAGAACAATGTGCCACTGGATAACATCTATGTGGATCCGCTGGTACAGCCGGTTTCGACCAACAACCAGTTCGGCAGCGAGTTCCTCCACGCCATCGAACTGATCATGTCGCGGTTCGAGGGCGTGCACACCATGTGCGGATTGTCCAACATTTCCTACGGTTTGCCAAAAAGGGAATTCCTGAACCAGAACTTTATGGTCATGGCCATCTCCAAGGGGCTCGACGGGGCCATTGTCAATCCACTGGACAAGAAGATGATGGCCGGCATTATTGCAGCCGAAACCCTGACAGGCAAGGACAACTTCTGCATTCAGTACATCACCGCATTCAGGGCAAAGAAGTTGGAGTTCTAATCAGTCAGGAAATATTACGTCAAAGGAGGTTTGTTATGGATGGATTCTATGGACGAATACTCAAGATCGACCTTGATAACAGGGCTTTTAAAATAGAAAAACTCGGTGACGAGATTTATGAAAAATATCTGGGGGGCAAGGGACTGGCTTCCTATCTGCTCTATGAGCTCAATCCCCCGGGCGTTGATCCCCTTGCTCCGGAAAATTGTCTGATCCTGGCCACCGGTCCCATTACGGGCAGCACCATTTGGGGATCATGCCGTTACGGGGTCTTTACGAAATCTCCGCAAACGGGTTTTTACGCGGAGTCCTACTCAGGTGGAAGGGTCCCCGAGGCCATCGATTCCACCGGGTTTGATGCTATCGTCGTTCAAGGGAAGAGCGCGGACCCCGCCGTACTCGCTGTCCATCCCGAAGGGGTGGATTTTCACGATGCCGGGAATCTCTGGGGAAAGGGCACCTACGAGACGGAAGATGCGGTGCTGGAGAGGTTTGCCAGGACGGATGAGCATTTCGGAAAACCCGGAGCGGCCGTGATAGGCCCTGCTGCGGAAAACCTGGTACGTTTCGGGGTCATCAAGAACGACCACTGGCGTTCCTGCGGCAGGACGGGTGTGGGAACGGTCATGGGGGCCAAAAAGGTCAAGGCAATCGTATTCCAGGGGGACCGGAAGCGCAAAGTTCATGATGCGGAAGCCGTCAAGAAGATCTCCAGGGCCATAGCAGAGGAGGGCAAGGACAACCCGGGTACCAAGGCCTACAAGAGCATGGGTACCTCCCAGATGGTCAAGGTCCTGAACAACGCCAATGCCTTTCCCACCCGTTACTGGACGGACGGGCGGTATGACGACTGGGAAAAGATCAGCGCGGAGACCTTTCACAAGACCTGCGAGGTCAAGCCCCACGCCTGTCTCAAGTGCTTCATGGCCTGCGGTCGCATGACCAAGATTCTCAATGGACGCCACGCTGGGCTTCAGCTGGAAGGTCCCGAGTACGAGACCATCTATGCCTTCGGAGGTCTCTGCCTCGTGGACAGCATAGAAGAAATCGCCTATCTGAACGACATCTGCGATATCCTGGGCATGGACACCATCTCTGCGGGCAACCTCTGCGGTTTTACCATCGAGGCGGCCAGACGCGGCAAGGTGGACTACAAGATTGATTATGGCGATGTGGACGCCATGGCCGAGCTCCTGCGCATGATCGCCGCAAGGGAAGGCATCGGCGATACCCTGGCCAACGGCATCAAGTTCGCCGCGAGGAAATGGGATCTGGAGGACATTGCGGTGCACGTCAAGGGCATGGAACCCGCGGGATATGATCCCCGTGCCCTGCAGGGGATGGGACTGGCCTACGCCACTTCCGACAGGGGGGCCTGCCACCTGCGTACCACCTTCTACAAACCTGAATTGAGCGGCATGATCGGTCCGGATCAGGTGGAGGGAAAGGCAAAGCTTTTCCTGGAGTTTGAGGACAGGCTCACCCTTTTTGACACGCTTGTTTTTTGCCGTTTCTACAGGGACCTCTACCAATGGGAAATGCTGGGGGACGTGGTTCATGCCACGACCGGGCTCAGCGGAGAGAAGAAGGCGCTGCGGAAACAGGCCTCTGATATCAGCACCCTGATCAGGCGGTTCAACCTGCGTGAAGGATTGAAGCCGGAGGACGATCGTCTACCCAAGGCATTCTACAGGAAGTTCGAGCACAGCGACCATGTTCTGAAGGAAGAGGACCAGGAGTTCATGCTCAAGGAATACTATGCCCTCCAGGGATGGGATGAAGAAGGAAAACCCTGAAAATCTTATGAGCATAAGCAAGCCATGACCTGTGGGTATGGGATCATACCTGAAACGCAAGTGAAGTGAAAAAAATTGACTGGTACCTGTAAAATCACGCTTGAACCCATGGGGATTCCCACCGAAGCCTCCCACGGATCCACGATCAGTGAGGCTGCCTCCAACAGCAATGTCCCCCTGCGCGCCGATTGCGGGGGCAAGGGGCTCTGCGGGAAATGCCGGGTGATCGCTGAGCCGCCCGGAAGCCTGTCGCCGCTCAGCGAGCCGGAGCTGGATATATTTTCTCCCGGGGAATTGAAAAAATCCTTTCGGCTGGCCTGCCAGACACGGATTGAGGGGGATGCCACCGTCACGATTCCGGAACAAATGGCGGAAAGCGGGGAAGCCAGGGGGAAAACCGGCCTAACGGGATACTATCCGGTGGACCCCATGGTTGAGCGGATTGTCCTCCCAAAAGGCGAACCGCCCAGACCGGCACAGGGGCTGTCCATGGACCTGGCCGGATGGGTGGTTGAGCGTGCGCATTCCATTGCAGGTCGGGACCTTCGCATGGACGACCTGGAGGCCCTTCGCCAATTGAGCCTTCCGGTGGTGAGCAATGGAGAGAGCACACTGGTGCATCACCGGCACCGGGGCGTGACCGCGGTCATGGCCGGAAACCGGCCGCGAAGCATGGGCCTGGCTGTGGATATGGGGACCACGACACTGGCGGCCTATCTCTGTGCCCTTCAGACGGGCGAGGTGCTGACATGCGCTGCGTCGGTAAACCCCCAGAGGCGTTACGGGGAGGATGTCATCAGCAGGATTGCCATGGCGGATGATCAGGAGGGCGGGCTCCGGAGGCTCAACGAGCTCGTTGTCGACGGCATCAATTTCCTCATTGCCCGGTGTGTGGAGCAGGTGGGGGCCGCTCCCGAGGATATTGACGAAGTCACCCTGGTGGGGAACACGACCATGGAACAGATTCTTGTCGGGTTCCATCCGCACGGACTTGGGGTCTCGCCCTATCTCCCGGTATTTCGATCGGCCCTGAATCTCAAGGCCGCGGAAATCGGCCTGAAGCTGAATCCGGGGACCAACCTCTTCGTCTTCCCGGTCATTTCCGGATTTGTGGGGGGAGACACCATGGGGGCTGTCATTGCTGAAAGCCCTCATGCAAAAGATGAGATCACCCTGATTGTCGATATCGGTACCAACGGCGAGCTGGTTCTCGGAAACCGTGATGGATTGTGGGCCACGAGCTGTGCCACAGGTCCTGCCCTGGAAGGTGCGCAGATCACCTGTGGGATGCGGGCGGTTTCAGGTGCCATTCACAAGGTCGATATCGATCCGGTCACAGGACTCCCAAGGTGCTCGGTCCTGGGGGATTCCGATCGTATGCCTCCCATTGGAGTCTGCGGGTCCGGCCTCATTGATGCCATGGCGGTAATGCGGAGGATCGGTGCGCTGCTCCCCAGCGGTCGGATGAAGGAGGGGAGCCCCGGCGTGATCCTTGATAAACAGGGAATTGGGAGGGAATATGTCCTTGTCCCGGCCGAAAAGAGCGGCACGGGAAGAAATATCAGCATCATGCTCAAGGACGTACGGCAGTTCCAACTGGCAAAATCCGCTCTGTTTGTGGGCATTGAGCTCCTGATGCGGAACGCGGGCGTGGACAGAGTGGATCGGACAGTCCTCACCGGCGCCTTCGGGGCACGGTTCAACTGGCGGAATGCTGCCGCAATCGGCATGCTCCCCCGGGCAGCGATTGCCGGGGAGGTCCTGTCCCTGGAGAACCTGGCGGGTGTAGGGGCGATCATGGCCCTGCTGGATGGAAAGCAACGGGAAGAGACGGCCAGGCTTTCCGGTGCCGTACGGTTTATTGAACTCGCCATGGACCCTGAGTTTACCCTCCGTTTCCCGCTGGCCACGGTTTTTCCGGAATTGGACAAAAAGGAAAATTGAGGTTCCATGCCTGTTCTTGAAGAGATCGACATCACCCTTGATGCACGTGAGGTGGTCCTGGAACTCCACAGGGGCAAAAGGGCTCCGGAAGCGCTGGTGGACGAAACCACGGCGGTCATCGAGCAATCTCGAAAGCTGTTTCGTCCCCGGGCCGTCTACGAGTGGGTAGGCGTTCAGGGTGTGAAGGGAGAAACCGTCTTCTTGGATTCAGGCGAGACAGGTAGCGCAGTTTCTCTCAACATGGGACCCCATTCCGATCTGATGGAAGAGGCGGAAATGGCCATGGTCAGTGCGGTTACCATCGGCGCTGCCATTAATGATCGGATCGCTGAACTCCACAGGGACAGGCGCCTGCTCGACGCCTATCTGCTCGACAGCGTTGGGGTAGTGGCGCTTGGTGAGGTGGGCAAGGTCGTTCGACGGCTCGCCGAAAAGGAAGCGGAATCCCGCGGGTGGGGAGTGAGCGGCTCCCTGGCGCCCGGGTCCCTTCAAGGCTGGCCCGTGGAAGGCCAGGACGAACTCTGTGCGCTCATCCCCATTGACCGAATCCATGTGCATCTCAATGAAAGCGGGGTGCTGATCCCTTTCAAGTCCGCATCAAGCCTCATAGGGACAGGCCCCGGCTATCCCTCCAAGAAGGTCGGATCCGTTTGCCGCTACTGCTCTCTGGCCAAGACCTGCTGGCGCAGACGAAAATAGGGCCGGAGTCACATCTGTCTGACTTCCCTCCCGTTGCTGGTGTCTCCATACCGAAAAAACGAATTCACCGCAAAGACGCAAAGGACGCAAAGAAAGAATTTTAAACAAGATCTTAGCGCTCTCTGCGTCATTCCTATCCTTCACCAACTGTTCCGTTACTCCGTCTTGCGCCACCGCTTGAGAGTCGGAATGGCCTTGGTCATCAGATCACGGGCCTCGTCTTCAGGCATAATATTTCTTTCCCCAATGATCGCCACGCATCTGTCGATGATTTCCTGCATGGAAATGTCAGGTTCCGTGAATTTGCCCTCCTGAAAGCAGTAGGTGCAGTACTCCTCGGATTTGGCTCCGTCGGCCCTGGTCCCGAACAACTCCGTTTTTTTCATGGGCATAGCACAACTCTGGCAAAATGGCCCCTGTTCCTGCATCGTTTCTGTCCTCCTTTCCCTTTAGTCCTTGGATATTTGACATTGAACAGGATCCTGCAGAAATATTTTCGTCCCTTCTGAGCCCGAATCTATTCATATGATACTTAAAACATACGCACGTCCAGCCGAAAACCTGTTCTGATACATATTGTGCCTTATATTGGTTTTGCTCACAAGATCATTTTCGCCACTTTTTGACTCCGGATCTAAGGGACAGTCCCCCTTTTGTCCGATCGCGAGAGCCCGATCGGACAAAAGAACTGAACTCTGCGCTCTTTGCGTCTCTGCGGTGTCTCTTTTCTATTTGTATATGGAAATAAAAAGAAGTATTGTGAGCCAGTTTCAAAACGTTCAATTTTGTTCGAGGTCAAGTCGAAGATCCCGGACTTTGAGCGGGAAAAGATGAAAATTTTGACCACAGGAATATGTTGGATATTTCGAGGATTAAAATTGTCGTCTGCCGCAGAGATCGGACAAAAGGAGGCGTTTTGAAACTGGCTCTTGTGTTCTCAATAATGCCCATTGTGTAAGAGGGAGAATAATGAAGAAAATAGAAAACCTGAAGAAGGTCCGTATACTGTGGAAACCTGAAACAGGGGCAGAAAACGTGGCCCCCACACCGAAGTATCCGGAGTTTGAATTCATCTTCGGCCTGGCACCGGAGGGGATGACCCCCTTCGAGTATGAACTTCTGGACAAGACCGAAGGGGAGTCTGTTCAACTGCATCTGAAAAAGGGAACCTTTGAACAGTTCTTTGAGCACGTGAACCCGCCCATCATGGATCTGTTCGAGGGAGGAGACGAGGTGCACATCAGGGCAGAGATCGTTTCCATTGCCGATGCAGGCAGTAGCGAGGTCATCAAGGCCATGGCCCAAATGGCTTCATATCGGGAAGGGGACTGTGGGTGCGGATGCGGATGCAGCAACTGATTTCAGAATGGGAGAATGATCCTCTGTGGGACAGATGGGCACATTCTTAAACATTCAATTTACATTGTGTTGGCATCTCATTTGCAAATCGAGTTGTTTTGTTTTTTAAGGATTGCTCCTCTGTCCAAGGGGTTAGTTTTTGATCGTTTTGTGTCCAAGCAGCTTGACTTTTGAGCTAAGGTTGCCGATATTATACATATGATCACTACACACAAGACGACCTGATACCCTCTATTTTGGAGCCTGAGGGGTCGTCGAGTGAATACCGAAAAAACTGGGCCAGGTTGATCCAGAAGATATATGAAGTCGATCCCTTAACGTGTCGCAAGTGCCAGAGCCGAATGAGAATTATAGCTTTTATCGAGGATGGCGAAGTCATCAAAAAGATTCTCAAACACCTGGACCTTTGGAATATCAAGACCAGGCCCCCGCTGAAGAGGGCAAACGCGCCACCATGCGATTGTCATATAGATTATTCAGATTCTCAGGTCCCGTCCTGTGAGGTTTACCCGCCTTTGGAGGGATTATCTCTACTGCGATCCGGATTATCCCATTGAGACTTGTGCTTCGGCCTAAGC
>JBAPTR010000157.1:0-13347 GCA_049282265.1 Desulfatiglandaceae bacterium
ATGGCGGCAAGGGAGCGTTTGGTTTTCCGACTCTTGCGCCATGTCACGGGGTCCACATAATTTGTTCCCAACACCCACATTCCCTTTTCGGCGGCCATAGCCGCCTTTTCAACAGTAAAATAACTGGCAAGATTCAGTCCTTGTGGCGATTTTTCAAGATATACCGCAGCGTATCCTGCACGGAGCATTTCCAGGTTCACGTTTGTCTTGCCGAGAAAGACTTCTCCCCACATCAGTCCATAACTCTTTTCACCATAACCTTTAATGGAAACCTGTTTGTTGAGAATAAGGCTTTCGAGGTACGTTTTTGCCTCGCGGCCAAAGGGCTGGTCCTCTTCACTCTCTCTAGTGGAAAGCTCAGGGGCATCTATGCCGGCGAGCCTGACGGTAAATAGTGCGTCCTGTCCCTTGACCTGGATGGTATCGCCATTGTATGCCTTGATCACACTGAATTCTTCTGCAAATGAGGCAAGTGGGAGCACAAGAAGGATCACAAACAGGAGAAGGCCTGGCCCGGAAAGGCGGCCGATCAAGGTATAAAGGGCAAAAGCAGCGGTCTTCGGCTTCAACATCTCATGGGCCTTTCAAAATACACGCCCATTACCTCGGTATAATTGCCATAAATGGGCCATTTCAACCTGCGTCTAATGCCCATGACATTAAAGGGACTAACCTAGCTTGTCAATAGAGAAGTGACAGGTTTGCGATTTTGTTTCTCTGTCGTGCTGTTACAAGTCGTCAAGACGGTTCTTGATATGCCGTCACTGTTCTGCCTATATTTGGCGGAGTGAGAAAACCGGGCTTGGTAATTGACCCCATGGCGGGTATATGCTAAACCGCTCCATGGAAAGCAGACGAAATCCCGGAGTCTTCTGAAACAACCCGGCAGAGGTATTTCCTATGGACAAACCGTCGATTTTTGACCCTCGCAGTTACTGGTACTGGCTGCCCGCGGCCCTGTTCTTTATGAGTGCACTTATCATCGGGATGGGGGGATACAATCGCACCCTGTTTTTGGTGATTCATCAGGCCGGGTGGCATGTATCTCCCGTTTGCTGGGGGCTTGTCACTTTTTTCGGGGGTACGTTGACGGCCCTCTCCCTACTCTTGCTCCTCGCCAGACGCTACCCCCGGATTCTGTGGGCCGCTCTGCTGGCCGGGTTGATCGCCATTGCCTGGTCCCATGGACTCAAGGCCTGGTTGAATGTCTCCCGCCCCCCTGCTGTGCTTGGATCGGACATGCTTCATGTGATCGGGCCCAGGTTGAAACATGGCTCTTTTCCAAGCGGTCATGCCACAACGGCTTTCACCATTGCCGGAATTGTGGCCATGAACATGAGGAAATGGCCTTCTCGCCTCTGTCTTCTGGCGTGCGCCATGCTTGTCGGTCTCAGCCGCATAATGGTGGGGGTGCACTGGCCGGTTGATGTGCTTGCCGGCGCAGGCGGTGGTTGGCTGAGTGCCGGCGCAGGCATGTGGCTCAGTGGCCGTTGGCCTGGAGGTCTCAAGCTTCGGCGGGTCCTGCTGATACTGTTCATATTGTGCGCTGTGTCAATGTCGCTTGTTGACACCCGCTATCCGGGTGCGCGCTGGTTGGCCATATCCCTTACCCTTTGGACTGTTCCGATAGGATTACTGGCGCTGCGGGCCGCGTGGCGAGGTGAGGCGTGATCTATTCCTTCTGAATCTCCAGATATATGCTGCTGCCAGGCACAAGCAAAGGATCGCCAGTCCTATGCTTATCTTGTTGATGTGGCCCTTGAGCAGTTCCTGGTTCCGGCCGAACCAGAAGCCCGCGAGCCCGAGGACCGTGACCCAGATGGATGCACCCAGGGTGGTGAAGAGGCAGAAGAGGAAAAAATTCATCCTGGTCAGTCCAGCAGGAAGTGAAATGTACTGACGAATTCCCGGCAGCAGGCGCCCGATAAAAGTACTGATGTGCCCGTGCTGCGCGAAAAAAACATCCGCCTTCTGAAGAGCCTTCTTGCTTACCAGGAAATAGCGGCCGTATTTCTCAAAAAAGGGCCTTCCATACCTGACGGCCAGCCAGTAGTTGAATATGGCCCCCAGAAGACTGCCCCCTATCCCGGAAACCAGGACCAACCAGAGAGACATATCCCCCCGATAGGCCAGGTATCCGGCGGGTGCAATCACAATCTCGCTGGGAAAGGGAAAGAAAGAGGACTCAAGGAACATCAAACCCACAATCCCCGGGTAACCCCACTGGTTGACCGTATGGACTATCCACGTGATGACTTGCTCGAGCATTTTCTGTCCCCGGTGATCGGATGTTGTCAATCGGCATTGATGAGTGCAATCATTAGGACAAAAAAGCCCCAGTGTCAACAGTGGATGACGGCCGACAGCCTGTTTTGGGTGCTCCGGGCCGTCAGGCCGGATCAACGGAGATAATTTTAAGGGGTTATGATGATCTCATATCCGAACGCTTAACTCGAACAGATTTATATCCCAGCAAAGCCAGGAAGGGCCTGGGGCGGCATTTGCGGAGGGGAGATCCGCAAGAGCGCTTTTGTCGTGGCCGTAAGATACGAAAACGATTGGTCTCGCAGAAATAGGGAGATTGGATCTTTTGAGAAAGGTCTTTTCCAAGATCTCCATCCCTCAAGAAGTTTTCCTTCCTTTTTTCTGGTCAATCACCCATCGCCCCAATCCTAAAAATTAGGTATGATCCCTTTTCCCTCCTTGGAAATCATGTGGACGGTCTGATATGGGTGAGCGCGGGAGGGTAATGATTGCAATCTCCTTGCTTTTTGAGCAAGTTAAGGGTATCTTTACATTAACAATCAAAATAATCCGGTTGTAAACAGTCATTAGAAAGGTGAGTGCCATCATGGCTCCTTCGGTCAATGAACAGTACATCGTCGACGAAAAGGGGAACCCAACTGCGGTTATCCTCCCGATAAAAGCATACAAAAAGATGCTTTCCATCCTGGACGAAGTTGAGGACCACAAAGAAAGCAGGATTCTTTCTCAATCCACGGAATTCAAAACGCTCGTCAAAAAGGGGTTGGAGGATATTAAGGCAGGCAGAATCAAACCCTGGAAGGAAGTCTGGGATGAGCTATGATGTTCATTTAACCGAGAGCTTCCAAAAATGTGTAAAGGCCCTGAAAAAGAAGTATCCTCACGTCAAGGATGACCTTCTCAGTCAAATCAAGGCATTAGAGAAAGATCCATCTGCTGGAGATCCCATACCGGGTTGGAACAAAGAGATATGGAAAGTCAGGGTAGCCAGCTCTGATGTAAAAAAGGGAAAGCGGGGCGGCTATCGGCTCATCTACTTCTGGCAGGCGGGCGAAATGAAGATCTATCTTCTGGTGGCCTATTTCAAGGGCGAAAAGGCAGAAATCACCAAGAAGGAGATAGAGACTTTGCTCAAGAAGCTTAACGAGGAATTGGGGTAGCTCAGGGGGCAGGAGACAGACCCTGAGTTCAGAAAGTGATCGATGAAATGCGGTTGCGTATGGGTTGCGTTCTGCTGTTAGAAAATGTCAGATTTTGCCGTATTTTACCTTTGTAACCTATTTAACTTATTGACATCGTTAAATTAATATTCCGCTCATAACCCGAAGATCTGAGATTGGCTTATAAGGTGCTGAAAAATGCGAACTGCCCTCCTCCCGAACTCCAGCTCAAGAAAGAAATCAGGCAGATGAAAAATACGGGTTTGCCGTGCGGGCTGTGGGAGAGGGCTATTATGGATTTAACTGGGTCAAATACGTTTATGAAATGACTGTGCAGAAGCGCTGACCCATGCCTGATCATCGCCCGTTTTTGGCAAGCCGCCACAGGGCAACATTCAGGATTTTCCCCACCCCTGGTGGGCAAAGATATGGTACCCGCAACCCTCCCCACTCTTGTCGTCATTGTTGGGCAACCAGTTGCCGCTACAAAAT
Organism: Desulfatiglandaceae bacterium; assembly: GCA_049282265.1. Lineage (GTDB taxonomy): Bacteria > Desulfobacterota > DSM-4660 > Desulfatiglandales > Desulfatiglandaceae > CAYUCJ01. The sequence continues at coordinate 3,918 of JBAPTR010000157.1, forward strand.
CATGAGGTTGACTTTGGCTTGACACACAAGCCCTCATCACCTATAGTCTGGCCTTAAAAAACGGGTTTCTTATTATCTTATTTTTTCCACCTCATCGTATCTGTCCAAGTGCAAAAAAGCCTCGCTAATCGGAGGGGATAAATGAAGAAATTCACAAAATTCGTCCTTCCCGGTTTGTCGTCACTAGTGACCATTGCCTGCCTCGGGGGCTGCAGCCATATGGTCCTGTTCGATCCCAAGGGACCCATCGGCGATGCTGAACGCTTCCTCATCATTATGGCATTCGCGCTCATGCTGATCGTTGTCATTCCCGTTTTTGTCATGGTTCTCTGGTTTTCCCTGAGATACAGGGCCTCCAATGCCAAGGCGGCCTATAGGCCGAAATGGAGTTATTCCGCCAGGATCGATTTGGTCGTCTGGCTGATTCCCATTGCCATCGTCACGGCTCTTGCATATCTGGCCTGGACCGGCACCTGCCAACTTGATCCGTATAAGCCCATCGATCCCGACGTCAAACCCGTCAGTATCGAAGTCGTGTCCCTGGATTGGAATTGGCTGTTTATCTATCCGGACCACAATATTGCGGTCGTCAACCAGCTTGTTTTCCCCGCCAAAGTTCCCCTGAGCTTCAGACTCACCTCGGACACGGTAATGACCTCCTTCTTCATTCCGCAACTGGGCAGTCAGATATACGCCATGGCGGGCATGCAGACCCGGCTGCATCTCATGGCCGATGAACCGGGTGTCTATGCCGGCCAAAATCAGGAATTCAGCGGCCGCGGATACGCCGACATGCATTTCAAGGCCGTTGCCACTTCCCAAAAAGAATTCGAAGCGTGGGTGCAAAAAGCCAAACAATCATCGAATAAGCTCGATCTTACCCGATATGAGGAACTCGAGAAGCCGAACGTCGGTTACCCCGTCACGTGCTTCTCTTCGGTCAAGCCGGATCTGTTCGAGCATATCCTGAGCAAATACATGGGTTGGATGGGTGAGAGGGGTGAAATGGAAAAGATGGGGAAGCATCCCGGCCCAATGAGCAAGAAGTCCTGTTCCGGGCACAGGAAGACCGCCGTTTTGGAGACAAGTTGATATGTTTGGCAAGTTGAGCTTTTCAGCGATACCTTTCGACCAACCGATCATTATGGGAGCGGTAGGCGGTGCGTCCCTGCTGGCCCTGGTGATCCTGATCCTGATCACTTACTACGGGAAATGGACATACCTTTGGAAGGAGTGGCTGACCAGCGTCGATCATAAAAGGATCGGCATCATGTATATTATCCTGGCCTTGGTCATGCTGTTGCGCGGGTTCTCCGATGCCGTCATGATGCGCTCTCAGCAGGCCCTCGCCGCTGGCGCGTCTCACGGCTATTTGTCGCCCGAGCACTTCAACCAAGTATTCAGCGCGCACGGCTCGATCATGATCGTTTTCATGGCTATGCCGTTTCTGGTCGGGTTGATGAATATCGTGGTGCCCCAGCAGATCGGTGCACGCGATGTGGCGTTTCCCTTTCTGAATTCGGTGAGTTTCTGGCTGACCGCGGCCGGGGCCTTGCTGGTCATGGTATCGCTGGGTGTGGGCGAGTTTTCCAAGACCGGCTGGACAGGGCTTGCACCCCTGTTCGAAAAAAAGTACAGCCCGGGAACAGGGGTGGATTATTGGTTATGGTCTTTCCAGCTTGCCGGCGCTGGCTCGCTGATGACCAGCATCAACTTTCTCGTCACCATCCTGCGAATGCGTGCTCCCGGAATGACGCTCATGCGGATGCCGATGTTCGTCTGGACCATTTTCGCCACCAACGTGCTCATGATGTTGGCATTTCCGGTGCTGACCGTCGCCCTTTTCCTGTTGACACTCGATCGTTATCTGGGCATGCATTTTTTCACCAACGCACTCGGCGGCAACATGATGATGTATACCAACCTGTTCTGGATCTGGGGCCATCCCGAGGTGTATATTGTGATCCTCCCGGCCTTCGGCGTCTTCTCGGAGGTTGTCGCCACTTTTTCCGGAAAACGACTGTTTGGCTACAAATCCCTGGTCTATGCCACGGCGGCGATCATGCTCTTGTCCTTCACCGTCTGGCTGCACCATTTTTTCACCATGGGTGCCGGTCCGAACGTCAATACCTTTTTCGGCATTACGACCATGATGATTGCTGTTCCCACCGGGGTGAAGATCTTCGACTGGCTTTTCACCATGTACCGTGGCCGTGTGAGATTCACGACACCGATGTACTGGACCCTGGGGTTCCTCACGACCTTCGTCATCGGCGGCATGACGGGGGTGCTGATGGCTGAACCGCCCGCTGACTACCTGGTCCACAACAGCCTGTTTCTGATCGCCCACTTCCACAACATGCTGATCCCCGGTGTGCTGTTCGGCTTTTTCGCAGGCTATGCCTACTGGTTTCCGAAGGCCATTGGTTTTCCGTTGGACGAAAAGTGGGGCAAACGCGCATTCTGGTGCTGGCTGATTGGTTTCTACCTTGCGTTTGCTCCCTTGTATATACTGGGTTTCATGGGAATGCCTCGCCGCATGGCACATTATGCCAACCTGGCCTGGCATCCCTATCTGATCATTGCCGCGGGAGGGACCGGGGTAATCCTGATCGGCATTATTTTCCAGATGATTCAATTGTTCGTGAGCATCAGGCAACGCCATGCCACCCGCGACCTGACCGGAGACCCCTGGAACGGCCGGACCCTGGAATGGGCCACGTCTTCACCGCCGGCCGTCTATAACTTCGCGATAACGCCCGTCGTTCATGATATCGACGCCTTTACGGACATGAAGGAAAAAGGCGTCGTTTACCAGAAGCCGGATCGGTACCACGACATCCACCTACCGAAAAACACGGCGGCGGGCCTGATCAACGGCGTATTCGCCTTCATGTTTGGATTCGCCATGGTCTGGTATATCTGGTGGTTAGCCGTCCTCTGCGCCCTGGGCATGCTCTTCACGGTGATTGTCCGCGCAGCCGATGATGACACGCACTATACGGTGCCCGCGGCCGAAGTGGAACGGATCGAGAGCCGGCGGTTTCAGCAGTTGGCGTCCGCCGCCGTGAACCGTCCGGCAGGCAGCCGGACCACGCCGGGACTTTTACCACAGAGGTGAATGATGACAGCTGACACTTCGACCATCGACGCCGTTGCTACCGGAGAATTTGAACACCCGGATACCATCGCGAACCAGGCCTTTGGTTTCTGGCTTTACATCATGAGCGACCTCGTCCTGTTTGCGATGATTTTCGCGACCTATGCGGTCTTGGGTCATAACTATGCCGGCGGCCCCATGGGGAAGGATCTGTTTCACCTACCGTACCTGTTCGGCGAAACCATGCTCCTGCTGTTCAGCAGTGCAACCTGTGGTCTGGCCCTGCTGGCCATGCACAAGGACAAGAGGGGTCTGGTGATGATGTGGCTCACCGTCACGCTCCTGCTTGGCCTCGGATTCATCACCATGGAGATCAATGAGTTTCACCACATGATTCTCGACGGCAACGGACCGGACCGCAGCGGCTTCCTTTCGGCTTTTTTCACCCTGGTGGGCACTCATGGCGCCCATGTGAGCTTCGGCCTGATCTGGATGGCGGTCATGATGGGGCAGGTCATCACCAAAGGGTTGACGCTGCCTGTTCAATCCCGGCTGCTGCGTTTGAGTGTATTCTGGCATTTTCTGGATATCGTGTGGGTCGGGGTATTTACCATTGTTTACCTGATGGGGGTTATGTAGATGAACCAAACACCAATCGACAGTACCGGTGCGGGCAGAGGGAGCTTCAAGTCCTATACTATTGGATTCATTTTCTCGATCGTTCTAACCGCCATTGCATTTTTGGCGGTGGTGCGGGTCGGGGGGTTGCCCCGCTGGGCCATATTGTTCGGCATCTCTGGCGCGGCCATTGTGCAGATCCTGGTGCACCTCCATTACTTCCTGCACTTTGACACCTCATCGGCGGCGCGTTGGAATGTGCTGGCCCTGCTGTTCACCCTGTTGATCATGATCATCTTCGTCGGGGGATCGCTGTGGATCATGTCCAACCTGAATTATCGCATGATGTGAGCATGCCTGAAGTGATCAAAAAATATATCCTCATTACCAAGCCGGGGATCATCCTCGGCAACCTGGTCTCCGTGGCAGGCGGGTTTTTTCTTGCCTCCAAAGGGCGCATCGATATCGCCGTTCTGCTGGCAACCATCATCGGCGCATCCCTAGTCGTTGCTTCCGGCTGCGTCTTTAACAACTGCATTGATAGGAACATGGACCGCAAAATGGCGCGGACACGTGACCGTGTCCTGGCCAAAGGGCTCATGTCGCCGGGAGTTGCCGTGCTCTATGCATCGCTGCTGGGTATTGCGGGAACGGCCCTGCTCCGGGCGGCAACAAACATTCTGTGCGTTGCTATTGTGCTGGCCGGTTTTACGATTTATGTGGGCGTCTACAGCCTGTACCTGAAACGCAAATCCGTCTACGGCATGTTGATTGGCAGCCTGGCGGGAGCCGCACCGCCCCTGATTGGCTATTGCGCAGTCACCAGCCGCTTTGACATGGGGGCAGTGATACTGTTATCGATCTTCAGTTTATGGCAGATTCCCCACTCCCATGCCATCGCCGTTTTCCGACTCAAAGATTACACCGCCGCGGACATCCCGGTACTGCCGATCAGGCAGGGAATACCTGCTGCAAAAAAACATATCGTTGGTTACATACTGGCCTTCATGGTGGCTGCGCCGATGCTGACCTTCGGTGGCTATACCGGTTACAGCTACCTTGCGGTTGCGGTTGCAATGGGGCTGGCCTGGCTGTACATGGCCTGGTCCGGCCGCAGGACATCCGATGATCGCCTCTGGGCCAAGAGGCTGTTTGTCTTTTCTATTCTGAGCATAACCGTTTTGAGCATCATGATGGGACTGGACTTCACGATTCCTCCCACATCGGACATGCTCCTGACCTATGCTCCATAGTCAAGCGCGCCGCGCGACACGCGCTTCCATCAATCTTGCAATAGGAGGTGAATGCATGAAATCATTCATTTGGACACTGGGTGTGGTAATCGTGTTGATGATACTTGGGGGAGCGGCCTTTGTTTGGTCAGGTGTTTATAACGTGGCAGCCAACGAGCCCCACTGGGGCGTGACCTTCTGGGTCCTGGACCAGGCGAAGGAGAGATCGATCTCCGTTCACAGCGCTAAAATCAGCCTCCCTTCCTTGAAGGGGCAGAAGATGGTGGACGTGGGATTGCCCTATTTCCAATCCTCGTGCCGATTGTGCCACGGCGCACCAGGTTACAGGCGGGATGATTTTGCCCTGGGCCTGTATCCCATACCTCCGATTCTGACGTCCAACGAGGTCAAGGGAGAAATGAGCGATGCCGAAATTTATTGGGTCGTCAAAAACGGGCTCAAAATGACGGGAATGCCCTCTTTCGGAGTAACGTGCAGCAAAAAGGATCTCTTCGGGATCGTCGCCTTTCTGAGGGTGCTGCCGACTCTGACTCCAGAAGCTTACCGCACCATGGTGAGTTCGGCAGGGCTGCTGCCGACAGTGGGATTGGGGTCAGCCCTTGGCAAATGACAAGATGTTTTGTATAAGTGCCGTTACTGGGCATTAATTTCCGGTTAGGTTATTGCATAACAGTTTGAAATTTGGTGATTTTCAAAATTTGATCCAAGATCTGGACTGGCAATATGGTTGTTGGCGCTTCGGGTCTCATTCTGTATCTTGATACGAAGTTCCCTGCCCCTTTTTATGCTGACTTTTTCGTTGTGCTGCTCACGGCAATAGATGGCAAGCAGGAGGTAGGTGATTAGGCCGGAAAGTATCTGGACCATTAGGCCATACTCGCTTTTAGCAATCAGATCGAGTGTGTAGGGCATTTTTTAACTCCTTGAAATCATTAGAGATGCAAAATTTTCGCCCACGCCCTAATGGGAATGTCAAGCAAAAAATGGCCGCAACTCGCCGATTTTGCTATTTTTTTAACAAAATCATATGCAATTACCTAACCGGAAATTACTGAAAAATATGAGTTTTAAGAATTTGGATCTAAACGATGCCTTGCTAAAAGCGGTTCATGACCTGGGATTTGTCGAACCAACCCCCGTTCAGGCTGAAGCCATCCCTGAAATGATGTCCGGTGACAGAGATCTTGTGGGGCTTGCCCAGACCGGAACCGGCAAAACGGCCGCCTTTGGTTTGCCCATGATTCAGTTGATTGATTTTGATTTAACCCATACGCAAGGTGTCGTCATCTGCCCGACCCGAGAATTGTGTGTGCAGATTGCCAAGGATATTCAGAGCTTCTGTAAATATATCAAAACGGCCAGGATTGTTGCCGTATATGGTGGTGCCGGTATTGAAAATCAGATCCGCCAGATCAAAAAGGGGGTTCAGGTCATTGTGGCCACACCGGGAAGACTGTTGGATCTGATGCGGCGTTCAGTCATCAATCTGTCAAAAGTAGACTATTGTGTCCTGGATGAAGCCGATGAAATGCTGACTATGGGCTTTCAGGAAGATATCGACGCCATTTTGGACCAAACGCCTGCCGAGAAGCGAATCTGGCTGTTTTCCGCTACAATGCCCCGTGAGGTGGCAACCATTGCGCGGAAATACATGCATCGGCCGGTGGAAATAACCATCGGCCGGAAAAATGCCGGCGCCGAAAATATCGAGCACATCTATTTTGTTATTCGGGAAAGCAATCGCTATCCGGCGCTCAAACGCATTATCGATTTCCACCCCGACATCTACGGCCTCGTTTTTTGCCGCACTCGGAAAGAGACCCGGGAGATTGCCGAGAAACTGATTAAAGATGGTTATAATGCCGAAGCCCTTCACGGCGATCTTTCCCAGCAGGTCAGGGAGCAGGTTATGGGCCGATATCGCGCAAAATCCATTCGGGTCCTCATTGCCACAGATGTCGCTGCAAGAGGTATCGATGTTCAGGACATCACGCATGTTATCAACTACAGACTTCCGGATGAACCGGACAATTACACACATCGAAGCGGCCGAACCGGTCGCGCCGGCAAATCCGGCATGTCCGTTGCGATTATCAATACAAAGGAAAACTATAAACTCCAGCAGATCGAAAGCAAATCCGGCATCAAATTTAGTTACGTAAAAGTTCCGGAAGGACGGGCGGTGTGCGAGAATCAGCTTTATGCCATGATCAACAAACTGGTGGCGGTTGAGGTTAACGATGCGGAGATCGGGAAGTTTCTACCGCCCGTATACAGCACACTGGCCGGCCTTACAAAAGAAGCGTTGATCCGGAAATTTGTCTCTCTGGAATTCAACCGTTTTCTGGATTATTACAAAGATACGATTGACATTAATGTGACCCTGGGAAAAAAAGATAAAGATGCCGTCAAGACAGCGCGGGGAAAAAGGAGCGCCAAAAGCCGAACCCTGCCTGGAAAATCAAGACGTTTTTTCATGAACGCCGGAATGCTGGACAATATTGACAAGGGCACGGTTATTAGAAATGTGTGCGACAGATCCGGCATCAGCGCTGATAAAATCGGCAACATAGAAATACGGCGGGAATTCTCCTTTTTCGAAGTAGCGTCCGGCAGTGCTGAAAAGGTGCTCAAAGCGATGAGAGGCGCAAAGATTGACGGTAGGGAGATCCAGATAAACTACGCTGAAGAAAGCGGCAAGAAAAAGGAGCGCACAAAGAAGAAGAGAAAGGTCAAATAGCCTTTCCTTTATAACGCCGCTATGGCGCAAGCAGGACCTGGGCTCCAAAACGCTCCGCCAGATCCGCGCTCAAGCGTTCAGCCGTACGCTCATCCGGAAGTTCCACCATCAACTCTCCTCCCTGACCCAGCACCAGTTGCCCATGCGCTTCCACAACCTCCGCCACCTCAAGGGGCTCAACCGTCCACCAGCCCTTCGTCCGCATCAACAACTCCTTCCCTTTCAGTCGCCTAGGGGTTACCAGGTCAATCGTGCGAAACCATGCCTCCCAGCCTATCTGGGCGGGGGCCTTGAGCACGGGACTCACCGGATCATGGTAAATACGGCACCGTCCGAACAAACGCAACCTGGTCATTCTGGGTCTGTCTCCATGAGCCGGATGATCTTCTCATCTTTCAGGCCGTACGAAGATGGAATTTTCACCCCGCTTTTTTGGATGACAAGGGCCAGGCACGCGACATAAAGAGCGGCTACCTCCTCATCTGAAAGGTCGCTACCTCTCTGCACCGCCCTGCCCCAGTAGTGTTCAAAACTTCTCAGTGACTCTCTGCGCCAGTCTTTCAGCCTTTTATCAAAGGGTGAGAGGGCCGAGTCTCCAAGGAACCCGCTCTGGGCCTCTTCTGCCTTTCCAAAAATGCTGCGCATCCTCTGTACCCCGGGATCGCGCCCCCAATCATCGACAATCATCTCAGTGTCCTGCCTCCACCATCCTTGCTCCCTGTGCTTCGAGTTGAAGGGATTTCACATCAATGGATTAAAGTTTCGTTGTTTTTTTGATCCAAGTCAAGATGACTTTGCAAAAAGTCATCGCCGTGCCCATGGACGGGCACGCAAATCTATGGGGTGCTTTACAACCCGTTGATTTGTAAGGAAACCGAAAACCACACTTTTCGGTTTCCGTCAGTAAAAAGTGCAGGGACGGACTTCTAAGGAACTCATAGCATTAATTAAGTTCCTTTATCATAGGATGTCGCGAAGTGGCATAAACCAGCTTCCAACGAAGTCGTCTCATCCGCCGGAGTCAAGGAGCCGGGCGTGAGAGTCTTTTTCAGACCCTTTCTCATAGTGCACTTGGCACCAAACACCGGCATGGACGACTATTTGGGGTTTACGCCTCCCAATCCCCACGCGCTTCTATGGATTTACGCTAAACCCCAAATCGGCGTCTATCCCCTCCGAAGTGTTTAGAAAGGGTCACTACTGTCCGGTTAAAGTTTTTGATATATGACCTAACCAATAGATATTGTTTGATAATGACGCCATTTTTTTTGTTATCGATTTGAAATTACAAAAATAGGGGATCATACTCCTTTTGCTCGAAGTTTTGAAAATGCGAAAGGGGATACCCCATGAACTCAGGAAGAAGCGTTTTTTCACAACTCATGGATTTTTTACCCAAATATGATTTCATCCGCTGTGTCGATCGATATGACGGCAACCACCGCGTGAGATCCTTTTCATGGCTGGATCAGTATAGTTGCATGGCCTTTGCTCAACTCACCTATCGTGAAAGCCTTCGTGATATTGAGTGCTGCTTACGTGCCATGAGAGAAAAACTGTACCACATGGGCATAAGGGGAAAGATCTCCCGCAGCACATTAGCAGATGCCAACGAAAAAAGAGACTGGCGCATCTATTGCGACTTCGCCCAAGTATTGATTCATGTCGCCAGAAGATTATACGCAGATGACGACTTTGGCCTGGAATTAAAAGAAACAG